>NZ_JBCPGA010000015.1:0-57249 GCF_040914135.1 Ruminococcus sp. RTP21204st1_B2_RTP21204_210225
ACTTTATTTTATCAGATTTTTGCCTATCTCTCTTTTCTTTTTTCTTAATTTTGTCCAATATCTATTGTAGCACTACAGTAAACTTTTTTTGCATATATAAAAAAGTCCTTGCGTTTTTGGATAAAATGATATATAATAAAATAGAATAGGTATGTGTGCAGTATATTGCACACAACTGACAGAATTATTGAAGGAGTTAATGATATGACAAAAGCACAAAGATATTTCATGGAAATAAAAGATAAGAGAGTAGCGTTCATAGGTACGGGCGTAAGTCATCTGGAGCTTATAAAGCTTTTTCTCTCAAAGGGCATAAGATGCGTTGTCTGCGACAAAAAGACAGAGGACGAATTTGATGAGCTTATCTATGAGGAGCTTTCCGCAAAGGGCTGTGAGTTCTCATTGGGCGAGCATTATCTTGATATCATCTTCAACTGCGATATAGTTTTCAGAACACCTGGTATGTACTATAATGATGAAACTATTACAAAGGCAAGAAAAGCAGGCGTTGCCATTACATCAGAAATGGAAACTTTCTTTGACCTCTGCCCATGCAAGATATACGGCGTAACAGGTTCAGACGGAAAGACTACTACTACTACCCTTATCAGCGAAATGCTCAAAGCCGAGGGCAAGCGTGTCCATATCGGTGGAAATATCGGCAAGGCTCTTCTGCCTATCGTTGAAACAATGTCCGACAGTGATGTTGCAGTAGTTGAGCTTTCAAGCTTCCAACTTATCTCAATGAGACAGTCGCCAAACGTTGCCGCAATCACAAACATCACTCCAAACCACCTGAACGTTCACGGAACAATGGAGGAGTATATCGGTGCAAAGGCCAACCTTATCGCTCATCAGAACGGATACTCAAGAACTGTTCTCAACGAAGATAACGAGGAAACCATAAAGCTTGCAGACCTCGTAAGAGGAAAGCTTGTCACATTCTCTCTAAAGCACCCTGTTCAGACAGGCGCATATCTTAATGACGACGGTATGCTTTGCTACACGGAAAAGGGCAGAACTACAGAGATAGTGCACAAGGACGATATAAGGATACCTGGTATCCACAACGTTGCGAACTATCTCACAGCTATCGCCGCAGTATGGGGCGAGGTATCTATCCAGAGCATAGTTCAAGTAGCAAAGAACTTCGGTGGCGTTGAGCATAGAATTGAATTTGTAAGAGAGATAGATGGTGTTAAGTGGTATAACGATTCTATCGCAACAAGCCCTACAAGAGTTATCGCAGGACTTAATTCATTTAATCAGAAGCTTATTGTTATCGCAGGTGGCTATGACAAGAAGATACCTTTTGAGCCTCTTGCCGAGCCTGTGAACAAGAACGTAAAGATACTCATTCTTCTTGGTGCGACAGCAGACAAGATAGAAAAGGCTGTTACAGAAAGCCCGCTCTATCCTGAAAGCGGTCTGAAAATAGTGAGAGTAAAGACACTTGAAGAGGCGGTCCTCACAGCACAGAAAATGGCTGAAGAGGGCGATGTTGTCACACTTTCACCAGCCTGTGCAAGCTTTGACCTCTATCCTAACTTTGAGGCAAGAGGCAGACATTTCAAGCGACTTGTGAACGAACTCTAATTTTATAAAAAGCAGGGATATGTATTATGGATACATTTGAGATACTGTCACAGCTTTGCTCTGCGGCAGGTGTATCGGGAGCGGAAGGCTCAGCGGCTGAGGCTGCGGCAAAGCTCCTTGAAGAGTATGGCGAAGTCACCTTGGATAACGCTCTTGGCAGTGCTATCTGCAAGGTTGGAAGCTGGGAGAACGGCAAGCCTGTTATGCTTCTTGACGCCCATATAGACGAGATAGGCATGATAGTCACATACATCACAGAGGACGGCTTTTTGAAAATATCAGGCTGCGGTGGCCTTGATACAAGGCTTCTTTTGGCTCAGCAGGTGACAGTTTACGGCAAAGAAAAGCTCACGGGCATCGTGACTTCAACTCCGCCTCACCTTGAAAAAGACAGCTCTGTCGCACCAGACCTTGACAGCGTTTTCATAGATATAGGTTTTACGAGCCGTGAAAATGCAGCAAAGTATGTTTCCCTTGGTGACAGAGTGCTTATAGAAAACAAGGCCGAAAGGCTCGCAGGAAGCCGTGTGACATCTAAAGCAATTGACGACAGGTCAGGCTGTACGGCTATCCTAAAGACTTTGGAGCTTCTCAATGGTCAGCAGACAGCTTATAATATCGCAGTGTGCTTTTCAACTCAGGAAGAAGTTGGCGAGCGTGGTGCAAAAACAGCCGCCTTTGATATCAATGCAGACTATGCGATAGTGGTGGACGTTTCCTTTGCTAGGACTCATTATGAGAGCGAGGAAGAGTGCGGCATAATGGGCAAGGGAGCGATGATAGGCATTGCTCCGTCCCTTTCACGAGAGATGTCAGATGGCTTTGTTAGCCTTGCAGAAGAAAAGGGCATACCATATCAGCTTGAAGTCATGAGCGGAAAAACAGGTACGAACGCTGACGCTATCGGTGTGAGCGGAAGCGGAACAAAAGCCGTTACCATATCCATTCCAGAAAAGCATATGCACACGCCTGTGGAGATAGTTGATATAAACGATATTGATAATACGGCTCTGCTTATTGCAGAATATCTGAAAAGAGTGTAGATATTTATGTTGGATAAACTGAAAGACCTCTGCCTCCTTGACGGCATTTCAGGCGACGAGGGAGCGGTAAGAGAATATATAATAGATAAAATAGGCGATAAAGCTGAAATAAGGGTGGATAACCTTGGCAATGTCATAGCTTTCTGTAAGGGCAAAAAGATGCCTAAAAACAAGATAATGGTGTCTGCTCATATGGACGAGGTTGGCATGATAGTAACCTATGTGAATTCTGACGGCACGCTGAAAGTGTCATCAGTTGGCGGTGTTGACCCAAGAGTTGTTTTCGGCAGACGTGTCAAAATCGGCAGGAATAACGTCCTTGGCGTTGTGGGCGGAAAGGCTATCCATAACCTCACAGCCGAGGAGAGAAAAAAGTCTGTGCCTTTTGATAAGCTTACCATAGATATAGGCGTTGACAGCCGTGAGGAAGCCTTAAAGCTTGTGCGCCTTGGGGACAGTGTGAGATTTGTTTCCGATTTTGTAGAGTTCGGTGAGGGCTTCGTGAAGTGCAAGGCTATAGACGATAGAGCAGGCTGTGCAATAATGCTCAGAATGATAGAAGAGGGCATGGAGTATGACACATATTTTACCTTCGTGGTGCAGGAAGAGATAGGTTTGCGTGGCTCGACCTGTGCGGCGTTCACTGTTGCGCCTGATTATGCAGTGGTGCTTGAATCCACAACTGCGGCGGATATTCCATCGGCTTCTGGAGAGAAAAGGGTTTGTGAGCTTGGAAAAGGTCCTGTTGTTTCATATATGGACAGACACACAATGTATGACCGTGAGCTTTATGAGCTTGCATTTTCTGCGGCAGAAGAGAACGGCATATCGTGCCAGACCAAAACAATGGTGGCAGGAGGAAATGATGCAGGTGCGATACACGTTTCCCGTGGTGGCGTAAAGACAGCCGCAGTGTCGCTCCCTTGCAGATATCTTCATTCGCCTAGCTGCGTGATAAATAAGGCGGACTTTGAGAACGCTTATGTTCTTACAAAATTGATCTTGGATAGGACTTATAACAAATGATCTATGAAACCAAAGAGATCAGCTCAGAACTGCTGAGCGGTCTTAAACCTAACAATTATACAAGGCGTATAAAGTCGCACTTTGCGGCATACGGCACAGGGTATGATTTTCTGCATTTCTATGCCGTTGAGGAAAGCGGAGAAAAGCTTGGTATCATATCAGTATTCAACGCCTCTATGATGATATCGACTTTCAAGGATAAGAGATTTGACGATAAGGTATTGGGCGAGCTTGCAGGGTTCATTCTTATGAATAAGCCTGCCGCAGTGGAGTTTGAGGCGGAGTATTCAGATAAGCTTGCAGAACTCACTAAGGCAGAGTATAAGGGTGACAAACGGACGGAGTTCAGCTTTGTTGCAAAGAACGATATCCCGCCCCTTGATGTGAATGAGCTTCCAAAACTCGATGATGTTTTCAGGATACTTGCACCGTGTTTCCCTGCCATAAAAAATTCCTATGAGCTGTGGCTTACGGATACTTCCCACAGAGTAAGAAGAGGACTTTCACAGTCATTCCTGCTTGGAAACTACACCACTGCCACTATACAGTATATCATAGATGGAGTGGCACTTGTGGGACACGTTGGAACGATACCTGAGGAGCGTGGAAAATTCCATGCAAGACAGCTTTTGTATTGGATAGGTGAAAAGCTCACACAGGACGGCTTTCAGGTGAGATTATTTGCAAGACCCCATAGAGTGAGCTATTATGAGGAGATAGGCTTTAAAGCCTGCGGAATAGATCTTGTATTGGAGAGAATAGAAAATGAATGAATGTATATTTGATATAGACCCAAAGCTTTTATCTCTTGCCTCCGAGGCAGAGAATGAGTGCAGGGAGATGTTTGAGAAAATAGACAGCAATGCCGAGTATAACGGACAGAAAGTGCTGAAAGCTTTTATCGACAATCGTGTAAGCGAGGGCTGTCTTAAAGGCACAACAGGTTACGGATACGGCGACATGGGCAGAGATACTATAGACAAGGTGTTCGCTCAGGCGCTGGGCGGTGAGGACGCTTTGGTAAGACACACTTTTGTGAACGGTACTCATGCACTTTCAACAGCGCTTTTCGGAGTGCTTAGAAGCGGAGACACAATGCTTGCCTGCACTGGAAAGCCATATGATACTCTTGAGGAGATAATCGGTATCAGAGGCGAAAAGGGCAACGGCTCACTTATTGATTTCGGTGTAAAGTATGAGCAGGTAGACCTTGTTGACGAAATGTATCCTGACTATGACGAGATAGCAAAGAAAGCTGTTGGTGCAAAGATAGCGTATATCCAGCGTTCAAGAGGCTATTCTCTCAGACCGTCACTGACAGTTGAGATAATCGGAAAGATAGCAGAAACAGCAAAGAAAGCTAATCCTGATATAATCGTCATGGTGGATAACTGCTACGGTGAGTTTGTTGAAAGAAAAGAGCCACTGAGCGTTGGCGCAGATATCATCATAGGCTCGCTTATCAAAAATCCGGGCGGTGGAATTGCTTCTACAGGCGGATATATCTGCGGCAGAGCAGACCTTGTGGAAAAATGTGCCGACAGGCTCACCTGCGTTGGTATGGGCAAGGAAGTTGGTTGTTCACTTAATCAGAACAGAGAAATGCTCCTTGGCTTTTTCTTAGCACCACAGGTGGTTGCTTCTGCTCTTAAAACATCAGTTTTCGCCTGCCGTTTCTTTGAAAAACTTGGCTACAAGACCCTTCCTGAAAGCGGCGAAACAAGAACTGATATAATCGCATCTATACTTCTTGAAAACGAGGAGAACCTTGTGGCTTTCTGTCAGGGAATACAGAAAGGCTCGCCGGTTGACAGCTATGTTACTCCAGAGGCATGGGATATGCCGGGTTATGACAGCAAGGTGATAATGGCGGCAGGAGCATTCACAATGGGTGCGTCCATAGAGCTTTCCGCCGACGCTCCTATAAGACCGCCGTTTGCCGCATGGCTTCAGGGCGGTATCACATACTCAACAGGCAAAGCAGGCGTTATGCTTGCCGCACAGGAGATGTATAACAAAGGTTTACTTAGAATATAAAATTTGACTGGAAAGGAATGATATTCAATGGCAGAGATATTCAGCGTTACTGTCGAGGAGATAATCAAACAGCTTAATATGGAGATAATCTATGCTCCTGAGAACATCAGCAGCCTTGTTGTTACTGAGAATGATTGTAACAGACCTGGACTTCAGCTTATGGGATTTTATGAGTATTTCAATGCAGAGCGTGTTCAGATATGCGGAAATATGGAGTTTGCTTATCTTGCTTCACTTGACGAGAAAACAAGATATGAGAGGATAGACGCTCTTTTTGCTACAAAGATACCGCTTTTTATCGTGGCAAGAGGTCATGAACTTTACCCTGAAATGGTTGAGATAGCTAAGAAATACGGCGTACCTATCGCAAGAACTCAGGACAGCACAACAGCATTTATCGCCGCACTTATCGGCTACCTGAACGTTGAGCTTGCTCCGAGAATAACACGCCACGGCGTTCTTATCGAAGTATATGGCGAGGGTATCCTTATCGTGGGCGAGAGCGGCGTTGGTAAGAGCGAGACAGCTATCGAGCTTGTAAAGAGAGGTCACAGACTTGTGGCTGACGATGCCGTTGAGATAAGAAAGACATCAAACAGAACGCTTGTCGGCTCATCACCTGATAATATCCGTCACTTCCTCGAACTGAGAGGTATCGGTATCATCAACACAAGACGTCTGTTCGGTATGGGTGCTGTAAAGGTAAGCGAGAAGATAGACCTTATCGTAGAGCTTGAACCTTGGGACAGCACGAAGATATACGACAGAATGGGCGTAGACAATGAGTATACAACTATTCTCGGAATCAAGATACCGAGCCTTACCATTCCTATAAAGCCGGGCAGAAACCTTGCTGTTATCCTTGAAGTTGCGGCTATGAACAACCGTCAGAAGAAAATGGGTTATAACGCTGCCGCTGAACTTTTGCAGAATCTTGGTCTGCAAATGGACAAGAAAGACAAGGTCAAGAACTGGGATAATTTCTAAAAACACGCATATACTTTTTTAAATAGGAGATAGATCATAATGCACTTACAGGGAGATATGCACACGCACACTATAGCTTCAACTCATGCTTACTCCACCATAACAGAGAACTGCCAGTGGGCTGAAAAATACGGAATGAAAGGCATAGCGATGACAGACCATGCCATGAAAATGCCCGACTCGCCACATATCTGGCATTTTGTCAATCTTGGCATACTGCCGAGAAAGATAAACGGGATAACCGTCCTCAGAGGTATAGAGGCTAACGTTGTGAGCGATGACGGAGAGCTTGATACCAGCGAAAAGCTGCTTTCAGGACTTGAATGGGTGGTGGCGTCTATGCACAGTGCCTGCTATACTCCCTCGACACCTGAGAACCACACTAAAAGCTGGCTGAAAGTCGCACAGAACCCTCAGGTGGATGTCATAGGTCACTGCACCACCGCACCTTTTATATTCGATTATGAAAAGGGCGTAAAGGCGTTCAAGGAGTACGGCAAGCTTGTGGAGATAAATGAAAGCTCATTTGTGTGCAAAAGATCGCCCAGAAGAAACGTAGTGGAGCTTTTGAAGCTTTGCAAAAAGTATGAAGTGCCTGTGGTCTTTGACTCTGATTGTCATTTCTGTCAGCTTATCGGTCAAACACCGAAAGTGGCAAAGATAGCGGAGGAACTTGATTTTCCTGAGAAGCTTATCATGAACAGTGATTGGGAAAAGATAAGGGAATATGTTCTTGCGAAAAGACCAAACCTCGATATTTAAAACGATGAAAGGAGAAGCCCTCACAAGGGCGTTTTACAGATATATATGAATACACAAAAGCTGCTTGATCTTGCCTCAGAGCTTGAATGTAATGTTGTCTACAACGAGCCGCTTTCAAAGCATACCACATTCCGCACCGGCGGAGCGTGTACTGCAATGGTGGATATAAGCTCAGAGGAAAGCCTTGCAAAACTTGTTAGAGCCGCACACGAATGGAACGTAAGATATATTGTTGTTGGAAATGGCTCAAATCTTCTCTTTGACGACAGAGGCTATGAGGGCGTGGTGTTCCTTATGGGTCAGTCAGTGGACGAGATAAAAATGATGAACGAAAACACCATATACGCCGAGGCTGGGTGCAGCCTTATAAAGCTGTGCAGATTCGCTCTTGAGCATAACCTCACAGGACTTGAGTTTGCCTATGGCATACCGGGAACTGTGGGCGGTGCTATATATATGAACGCAGGAGCTTATGACGGTGAGATTAAAAATGTTATAACCTCTGCGAACTCCGTGAGGGCAGACGGCACTGTACATACTACAGAGGCAAATAAAATGGCTCTTGCTTATCGCAGCAGCTGTTATCAGAAAAACGGCGAAGTCATAACCTCAGGAGTGTTCAGACTTGAGGCAGGAGCGTATGACGATATTCAGGACAAAATGGTGGAGCTTATGGGCAGACGCCGTTCAAAACAGCCACTTGAATATCCAAGTGCAGGCTCGACCTTTAAAAGACCTGAGGGACAGTTTGCAGGAAAGCTCATTGAGGACTGTGGTCTGAGGGGATACACAGTGGGAGGAGCACAGGTGTCTGAAAAGCACTGCGGTTTTGTGGTGAACAAGGGTGGTGCAACAACTGAGGATATTATGTCGGTGATAAGACACGTTCAGCACATTGTCAAAGAGCAGACAGGCTATCTTCTTGAATGTGAGGTAAAGATAATACCTTACAAGGAATAATTTAAATAGGGATCAATAAGTGATGATTTTTTTCAGCTTTGTAAGAAAGGAATGAGCGTTATGCAGTTTGTGATAATTACTGGTATGTCAGGATCGGGAAAATCAAGTGCCGTGAATGTGCTTGAAGATATAGGATATTACTGCGTTGATAATATGCCGCCTGAGCTTATCCCAAAGTTTGCAAACATATGCAGTCAGTCTGACGGAAAAATAGACAAGGTAGCGTTTGTTGTTGATATAAGAGGCGGCGACCTTTTTCTGAAGCTTCAAGACACAGTAAAGCAGCTTCAGGGCGAGGGCGTGAGTCTTAAAATACTTTTCCTTGACAGCTCAGATGACGTTATCGTGAGAAGATACAAGGAAACAAGAAGAAAGCACCCTCTTGACGAGGTGTCATATGGAAACATAAGAAAAGCTATTGAAACTGAGCGTGAGATATTAAGACCTATAAAAGCACAGGCTGATTTTTATATAGACACGTCCAGAAGCTCAACAGCTCAATTTAAGGAAAGGCTTTATTCAATATTTCTTGGAAACAACGAGTTTATGCATATTGATGTTCAGTCGTTCGGGTTCAAGTTCGGTGCAATGAGCGAGGGCGATCTTGTATTTGACGTAAGGTGTCTGCCGAATCCGTTTTATGTACCTGAGCTTAAGAACAAAACAGGTCTTGACAAGGACGTTTATGATTATGTTTTGAGCTTTGACGAAGCCAAAGTGCTTCTAGGCAAGCTAACAGATCTTATCGACTATCTCATACCTCTTTACGAAAAAGAGGGCAAGTCACAGCTTGTTATAGCGTTCGGCTGTACGGGCGGAAAGCATAGGAGCGTTACCTTTGCAGAAGCAGTTGCGGAGCATCTGAGAAAGCAAGGTCACAGGATAAGAATAACACACAGAGATATAAATAATCAGTAAGGCGGTTTGAAAGTTGGAGGACGTATCCTTTTCATACAGAGCAAAAGAAGAAATAATCAGCAAGATAAATTCAAAGCCAAAGGCTGACGTGTGCATGATGGGTATGCTCACGTACTGTAACTGCCTGTCAGATGATGAGATATCTTTTCTCACTGAAAACAAAGCGGTAGCAGACTTTTTCGTGTTGAACACCGGCAGGATAACTGGTAATGAAAACGCAGTGTTAGTCACAGAGCAGAAAAAGCGAAACGGCGTTGTGCTTTATGCTTTGGATATTCCTGAGCGTGAGGACAGGCTCACACTTCTTGACTATTTCAGAATGGATAAGAGCAGGCGTTTGGAAGAAGCTGACCTGCCTAAAGAGAAGTTTTATCCACAGCTCGTGGCTGGTATATTTCTTGCCTGCGGTTCGGTGAACAATCCTGAGAAAAAATATCATATGGAGTTCGTTATGCCAACGATAGAGCTTTGCAATGATTTTGGTATGCTGCTTATAGATAATTACGATATCACTCCAAAGCACGTTGAACGTAAGAACGCACAGATAGTTTACATAAAAGAGTCTGAGAATATCATAGATATGCTTACTCTTATGGGTGCGCCTATGTGTTCGCTTGAACTTATGAATGTAAAAATGATGAAAGATATGCGCAACAAGATAAACCGAGCGGTGAACTGCGATAACGCCAATATAGAGAAGTCGCTGAAAGCAGCGGAAAAGCAGATAAGCGATATCGAGCTTATAGACGAGACAGTGGGGCTTTATTCTCTTCCTGATAATTTGCAGGAGATAGCTGAGCTTAGATATAATAATCCTGACTTTAATCTTAAAGATCTTGGTGCAGCCATAGATCCTCCTATCTCACGTTCGGGGGCAAACCACAGATTGCAGAAGATAGCAGAGATAGCTGACAGGATAAGAGTTGAAAAAGGTCTTGCACTGAAAGAGGAATAAAAATGCCTGAGTTTGTACATCTACATCTTCATAGTGAATATTCGCTCCTTGACGGCGCCTGCCGTATCAAGGAGCTTGTTTTGCGTGTAAAGGAGCTTGGACAGAAAGCAGTTGCGGTCACAGACCATGGAAATATGTTTGCGGCAGTGGAGTTTTACAACGAATGTCTTGCTCAGGGCATAAAACCTATAATAGGCTGTGAGGTGTATGTCGCACCAAGAACACGATTTGACAAGCTAGCGAAGATAGACAGTTCGCCTTACCACCTTGTGCTTCTGTGCGAAAACAACGAGGGTTATCAAAATCTTATAAAGCTTGTGTCGGCGGCATATACAGAGGGCTTTTACAGCAAACCGAGAGTAGATGTTGAATTGCTTGAAAAATATCACAATGGGCTTATCTGTCTGTCGGCTTGTCTTGCGGGTGAGATACCCAGAAAGCTTACCAATGGCGATTATGAGGCTGCAAAGCAGACTGCTCTTAAATATCGTGATATATTTGGCAGGGATAATTACTTTATAGAGCTTCAAAATCATAAGTTTGCAGACCAGCAGAGAATATTGCCTATGCTTATAAAGCTTTCACGAGAAACAGGAATACCGATGGTCTGCACCAATGACGCACACTATCTCAGACGTTCAGACGCTAATGCGCAACGTGTACTAATGTGTATCTCAACAGGCACGACACTAGACGACCCAAGCAGGCTTGAATTTCCGACAAACGAGTTTTATGTAAAGTCAGCAGAAGAAATGGCGGAGCTTTTTCCCTCTCAGCCTGAGTCGCTGGAGAATACAGTAAAGATAGCTGACAGATGTAATGTAAGCTTTGAGTTTGGCAAAACAAAGCTTCCGTATTTCCATATAGACGGTGTTTCAGATAACGAAAAGTTTCTTCGTGATATGTGCATTAAAGGGCTTTATAAACGTTATGAAAATCCTACAAAAGAGGCTTTGAAACGTGTTGACTATGAGCTTGACGTTATAACGAGAATGGGATATACTGACTATTATCTTATAGTGTGGGATTTTGTTCACTATGCAAAGACCCACGGTATACCTGTTGGCTGCGGACGTGGTTCAGGTGCAGGAAGTCTGTGTGCTTATTGTATTGGTATAACAGGCATTGACCCGCTAAAATATGACCTGCTCTTTGAACGTTTTCTTAATCCAGAAAGAGTTTCCATGCCTGACTTTGATATAGATTTCTGCATGGAAGGCAGACAGCGTGTTATTGATTACGTTGTGGAGAAATACGGTTCTGACCATGTGGCGCAGATTGCGACCTTTGGCACGCTTGCGGCAAAGCAGGCAGTGAGAGATGTGGCAAGAGCAATGGGTCTGCCTTATCAGACCGGAGATATGCTTGCAAAGAAAATACCTAGAGGTCAGCCGCTGAAATATTCCATAGAGAATATACCTGAGCTTAGTTCCCTTTATAAGACTGATATGAAGATACGACAACTTCTTGATATTGCCATGAGCGTCGAGGGTATGCCACGAAACGTGTCCACCCACGCAGCAGGCGTTGTTATCACAAAAGAGCCGGTAGACTTTTACGTTCCTCTCTATTCTCGTGACGGACAAGTTTCCACACAGTATACAATGACAGTGCTTGAACGATTGGGACTTCTTAAAATTGATTTTCTCGGACTTCGCAACCTTACCATTATAGACCACTGCCGAAAGCAGGTGATAGAAACTCACCCTGATTTTGACTTGGAGAAGATACCTCTTGATGACAAGAAGGTATATGAAATGCTTTCACAGGGCAAAACGGAGGGCGTTTTCCAGTTTGAAAGTGCAGGAATGACTGCGACTGTCATGAAGCTTCGCCCTGAAAGATTAGAGGACCTTATCGCTGTTATCTCCCTTTACCGCCCAGGACCTATGGACTCGATCCCAACATATATCCGAAACCGCCATGAACCTGACAGGATAGTGTATAAGCACCCATTGCTCAAAGGCATACTTGAAGTGACATACGGCTGTATAGTTTATCAGGAGCAGGTAATGCAGATATTCCGCACGCTCGCAGGATATTCATACGGCAGAGCGGATATCGTAAGGCGAGCAATGGCTAAAAAGAAAGCGGCTGTTTTGGAAAACGAGCGAAAAGCGTTTATCTACGGTGAGAAAGGGCAGTGCTGTGGTGCAGTGGCAAACGGTGTACCCGCTAATGTTGCCAATGAGATATTTGACGAAATGACCTCTTTTGCAAGCTATGCCTTTAACAAATCCCATGCGGCGGCTTATGCAACTATCGCATATCAGACAGCGTATTTAAAATGTCATTTCTATAAGGAATACATGGCGGCACTTATGACTATCACGCTTCTTGACAGCACCGATAAGCTTTACGGATATATTGCAGATGTTGGCAAAAGTGGCGTTAAAATTTTGCCGCTGGATATAAATAAGAGCGAAAGCGGTTTTGTGGCAGAGCCTGAGGGAATACGCTTTGCACTTCTTGCGGTTAAGTCGCTTGGTGAGGGGGCTATCGACAGAATAGTTTCTGAGCGTAAATCAGGTGGAGCGTTTCGTTCGCTTCAAGACTTTTGTACACGAGTTTCGGGCAGAGATATCCACCTGAGAACAGTGGAAGCACTTATAAAGAGTGGAGCTTTTGACGGTTTTGGATACACCAGACGTGAACATCTCAATGCTTGCGAGGACATAATGAAAAGCGTAACTCGGTCAGACGGAAGTGTGATTGAGGGTCAACTTGACTTGTTTGGCATGGGTGCTGCTTTGCCAATGGAAAAGAAGATAGAACGCTGCGGCGAGTTTGACGAACAGCAGCTTCTTGAATTTGAGCATGAAGCTCTTGGTATGTATATATCCGCCCACCCTATAGACCGCTTTGAGTGTGTGATTTCAGCCACAAGGTGTGTCACCTCTGCACAGCTCATAAAAGCCTGTACAGACGAGGGCGGAATGGCTGATAAACGTTTCGCTGATGGGGCGGAAGTAGACTATGCAGGAATGGTCAGGGGCAGAAAAATGCTAAAGACCAAAAAAGGCGATATGATGTGTTTTGTGGAGCTTGAAGACAAGTTCGGAACATTAGAGATAGTGGTTTTTCCGTCAGTTTTTCAAACTATGGGAGGCCTTATAAAAGACAGAGCGCTTCTGCACGTCAAAGGCAAGATATCATGTAAAGAGGAAGAAGAGCCTAAGATACTTGCGGATATGCTCGAGCCTGTCGATAGATTTTGCTCATTACAGCTTCAAAGGGATATTTGCGTAAGGCTTGTTTCAAGAGATGCAGAGGGCATAAAGGCTGTTAGAACTATAGCCGAGAAATACAGAGCACAGACTGGTTCAAAGTTTGCGGTATTTTTCAGCGATATACGCAAAATGACAGGCATAAAGTCTGTTCATGCTGTGAAAATGTGTCCTGAACTGCTCGTCGAACTTGAAAACAGACTGGGTGCTGAAAACGTGGTATTTATGGACAGAAAAGGAGAATAAAAATGGAGCCAAGAACATATAAGGTAACAAAAATTGACGGCGATTATGCACATCTTCTTAATGTGGACACAGGCGAAGATCTTCTTATGGCAAGAGCGCTTTTGCCTGACGAAACAGACGAGGGAACAATGCTTCACTGGGAAAATTTCATTTATACGGTAATAGAATAAGTGTATTTATGAAATTCTTGTGAAAAGTATGGAAATCTGCACAGGAATGTGATATACTATATTATTATCGTGTTATCACGAAAAATTTTAGCGTGAAAACGCTTGAAGGAGTAATCAAATGGCTGTATCTTATAGTAGGGAAGAACTCGGCAGAGGGATATCTCTTACAAGAATATATGACAAGAAATTCAAGTCAAACTGCGTGAAGATAGCATTTATATCACCGCTGGACGAAAAAACAGCCTGCGTCAATGCAATGCTACAAACAGTGCTTGTGACATCGAATGCGGAGATACCTTCACGAACAAAGCTTACATCTACACTCACCGGGCTGTATGGTTCAAGCATAGGTACTAACTGCGGCACTATAGGCGATTACCAGTCTGTCGGTCTGTCTGCGAGCTTTATCGGCGACGATTATACTATAGACGGCGAAGTAATATCCGTTCAGGTTGTAAGACAGCTTTTGAACTGTCTGCTCAGACCTCATCTTGTTGACGGAAAGTTCTGTGAGAAGTATTTTACTTTAAGAAAGCAGGAGCTTATCGACGCTATTGTTGCCACTGTCAATGATAAGCGTGGCTATGCACTTTTGCAGGCGAAAAAGCTTATCTTTGAGGGCGAACCTGCGGCTGTGTCTGCAATTGGAACTGTGGAGCTTGCTGAGAACATAACTCAGGAGGATTTGTTAAGACAACACAAAAAGCTTCTTGAAAGTGCAAAGATAGAGATAACCATATCAGGCGGTGGAAACACTGTTGCAGCTGAAAATCTTATAAGAAATGAAATGGCTGCTCTCGAAAGAGTTTCGCCTGTGGAGAAAATAGACTACAGACACAATTCACCTGCAAAGGCAGAGCCTGTTTATAGAGAAATTAAAATGCAGGTAAGCCAAAGCAAAATGGTCATGGCATTCAAGTCTGATTATGAGGATATATATACGGCAAAGCTTTTCTGTATGCTTCTAGGAGCAACGCCTTTTTCAAAGCTTTTTGCAAACGTAAGAGAAAAGATGAGTCTTTGTTATTATTGTTCCTCTGCATATGCCGACAGAAAGGGCACTCTTTTTATTGATAGTGGCGTTGAAAGCTGTAACATAGAAAAGGCAAAAAAAGCTATCGAAGAACAGCTCGAAGCCATATGTAATGGCGACTTCACAGAAGAGGAGCTTGAAAACACAAAGAAATCTCTATGCGGTGGCTTTAAGTCAAATTATGACAGCATATATGATATCATGGGTTGGTATGCAGCGCAGAACACACGAAACACAGCTTTCACTCCTGAGGAGATAAACGAGCGGATAGCAAAGCTTACTCGTGAGGACATAATAAGCTGTGCAAAGACTTTTAAGCCTGATACTGTTTTCGTTATCAGAGGCGAGGAAGAGGAGGACTGTGATGAATAAGGAGATTGTAAAGAGCGAGCGACTGGGCGAGAGCTACAGCGTTTTTCATCACCCGTCAGGACTTGACGTGCTTGTGTGGAAAATGGAGGGCTTCACAACTACAGAAGCCATATTTTCCACAAAGTACGGCTCAATTTACAACTGTTTCAAGACCAAGGACAGCAAAGATTTCATCACTGTGCCTGAGGGCATAGCCCATTTTCTTGAGCATAAGCTTTTTGAAAATGAAGACACAGATGTTTTTGACTTATATGCAAAAACTGGTGCCAACGCAAATGCTTTCACGTCTTTTGATGAAACGGCATATACGTTCAGCTGCTCGGAAAACTGGGAGGATTCTCTTGAAATACTTCTTGACTTTGTTCAGAAGCCTTATTTTACAGAACAATCTGTGGCTAAGGAGCAGGGAATAATCGGTCAGGAAATAAAAATGTGTGCAGATTCTCCTGAAAGACAGTGCTTTTATAATCTGCTGAAAGCTCTGTATGTAAACCACCCTATAAAGATAGATATTGCAGGAACTGTTGATACTATTGCTGAGATAACCCCTGATCTTCTTTATAAGTGTTACTACACTTTCTATAATCTTCACAACATGGTCCTTGCCATTGCAGGAAATGTTGACGAGGATAAGGTCATGGAAATATGCGATAAAATGTTGAAGCCATGCGAGAATATGGAGCTTGAAACAAAGCTTCCTGATGAGCCTGAGAATGTAGCGCAGAAAAAGATATTTCAGAGCTTCCCTGTGGGTCTGCCACTTTTCAATATCGGCTTCAAGTGCAAGCCTTATGAGGGCAGAGAACTTTTTAAAAAGGCTGGAACAGCGTCAGTTGCGCTTCATCTGCTCATTGGCTCTTCGTCACCTCTTTATAAACAGCTTTTTGATGACGGACTGATAAATTCGCAGTTCGGTGTCGAAGTGTTCACAAGCTGTGGAGTATTCTCTCCAATAATATCAGGTGAATCCCATGACCCCGAAGAGCTTTATCGCCGTTATCTAGCGGAGATAGAACGTGTAAAGACAGAGGGCTTTGACAAGTCGCAGTTTGATATGATAAAGCGTTCTATGTACGGCGAAATAGTAAGAGGAATGAATAATCCTGAAAGAGCAGCAGATTATCTTGCAGAAAGCTATTTTGAAAACTCTGACGCTTTCTATGAAGCACAGGTTCTTGCAGAAATGACTGTGGAGGATTGCGAAAACGCCGTAAGAGAAATGTTCGACCCTGAAAAGTCGTCTATCTCAGTGGTGGATAATAAGTAGGTATTTTGAGCCACAGACTCAGTGAAAGGAATGATAAATTTATGACAGCATTGCAGTTTCTTGCCGACTCTTCGGCAAATGACGCAATAAGGGAAAAACTCAGAGAGTTTCCGAACAGAGTTTATTTCCCTAATTTCGGAAAGGGTGACAATATCTTCAAAGAGGGTATTGATATCGACAGAGTGCTTTTTACAGTGCCGGGTACGAATTTCAAGATATATTGGTATGGTTTTTTGATAACCATCGGTATTCTTCTTGCGATGATATACGGCTTCAGAAGAATGAAGACCGTAGGCATCGACCCTGATAGAGCGACAGATTCCGTTATCGGCGGACTTATTGGAGCTATCTTTGGCGCAAGATTTTATTATATCATCTTTAATACAGAGGGTATGAAATTCTCAGAGTTTTTCGATATTCGTGACGGAGGTCTTGCTATCTACGGCGGACTTATCGGTGCGATAATCGTGGGCGGAATTATAGCAAAAGTAAGAAAGCTGAAGCTTACTGCGCTTCTTGATGTGGTCGCACCATGTTTTCTTATCGGTCAGTGTATCGGACGTTGGGGCAACTTCTTCAATCAGGAGGCCTTCGGTGCAAATACAAAGCTTCCTTGGGGCATGATAAGCAACACCACAATGGAATATATCTCAAACCATTATGACGAGCTTGGCGGCAAAGTGTCGGCTCTTGACCCTATCCACCCATGCTTTCTTTACGAATCTATTTGGTGTCTTATTGGATTTATAATCCTGCATTTCTATCTTAAACACCGCAAGTTTGACGGCGAAGTATTCCTTATGTACACAGGCTGGTACGGTCTGGGAAGATTTTTCATCGAGGGTCTGAGAACAGATTCGCTCTATCTTGGAAACATAAGAGTATCACAGCTTGTTGCAGGCACTTGTGTTCTTGCTTCACTTGTACTTATAATCGTGTTCAGAGGTATCACAAAGAGAAACAGCGATTACAAGCTGTTCGTTGATACAGAGCTTTCAAAGGCACAGCTTGAGCAGTATAACAGCTATAATGATATGCAGCAGGAAAAGAAAGAGCTTAAACATAAGATAAAGGAAGCCAAGGATAAGGGTGAGAGCTTTATTGAGCTTCAAAAAGAATATGACGAAAAATTCGGCAAGCAGGCTCAAAAAGACAAGCTTAAAGAAGCCGAGGAAAAGGACAAGGAGTCACACACCAAAGCCGAGACAGAGTATAAGTCTATCCTTGGTGACGATAACGACGAGGACAGCGAAGTAAAAGATACAGATGAAAAGGATACGGAGGAAGAATAAATGGGACAGATAATTGACGGCAAGGCAGTATCAGCCAAGGTCAAGGAAGAAATAAGACTTGAAACAGAGAAGCTTAAAGAGCAGGGCATAGAGATAGGTCTTGCTGTAGTCATCGTCGGTGATGATCCTGCCTCACAGGTCTATGTAAGAAACAAGGAAAAGGCTTGCGAAACTGTGGGCTTTAATTCATTCAAGTATGCTCTCCCTGCGGAAACAACGGAAGAAGAGCTTCTCAACCTTGTCAAAAAGCTCAATGATGACGACAGAGTGGACGGAATACTCGTTCAGCTCCCACTGCCAAAGCACCTTGACGATAAAGTGATAATAAATAACATCAGACCTGACAAAGACGTTGACGCTTTCCACCCTGTAAATGTGGGCAAAATAATGATAGGCGATTACAGTTTTCTGCCATGCACACCTGCCGGCGTTATGGAGCTTATCAAGTCAACAGGTACTGACATTGCAGGCAAGGAGTGTGTAGTGATCGGCAGAAGCAATATCGTTGGTAAGCCTCAGGCTATGCTGTTGCTGCACAATAACGGCACTGTTACTATCTGCCATTCAAAGACAAAAGATCTTAAAGAAGTTTGCCAGAGAGCAGATATACTGGTTGCGGCTGTTGGCAGACCAAAGATGATAACCGCTGATTATATCAAGGAGGGCGCAGTAGTTATCGACGTTGGTATGGATCGTGATGAAAACGGCAAGCTTTGCGGTGACGTTGATTTTGAGGACTGCAAGGATAAGGCTTCATTTATCACACCTGTTCCAGGCGGAGTTGGCCCTATGACCATTGCAATGCTTATGAGAAACACACTCACAGCAGGCAAGGCTCATCATGGCATAGAATAGTTGTAAAATTTCTGTTAAGACTATTTACAATTTGTCTGAAATAATGTATAATATATGAGTTGCTTACTGCAACATATCCATGCAACAGAATATGGGTCACGCCCGTAAGTGGGAAAGTTACCTGCCATATTCTTTTACATCGGAAATATTTTAACGAAAGAGGTACAAAAAAATGCTTAGAAAAGACGAAAAGACAGCTGTTATCGAAGCTAACAGAACTCACGAAACAGACACAGGTTCACCTGAGGTACAGATCGCTATCCTTACAAAGAGAATCAGCGACCTTACAGAACATCTTAAGACACACAAGAAGGACAACCACTCAAGAAGTGGTCTGTTCAAGATGATCGGTAAGAGAAGAAATCTTCTCAACTACCTCAAGAAGAAGGATATCGAAAGATATAGAGCTACTATCGAAAAGCTGGGTATCCGTAAGTAATCATGTAACTGACATCAAGGCAGAGGCATTTATTGCCACTGCCTTTTGGTGTTTATTTGAACTGTAGGTGAAAGGTAACTTAGCATTAAACAGAATGTATGAAGCTCGTATGTCCTGTTTATTGCTAATGCTTTCACCATACAGAGAATTCTAAATTTCTAAAATGGAGGAAAGACAATGTTTGAGAATTTCAAAACTTTTGAAACGACATATGCAGGCAGACCTGTAGTAGTTGAAACAGGTAAGACCTGCGGACTTGCTAACGGCTCTTGCTGGGTAAGATACGGTGAAACGGTTGTAATGGCTAACGTTACAGCTTCCGCAAAGCCAAGAGAGGGTGTTGACTTTTTCCCACTTTCAGTTGACTTTGAGGAGAAAATGTATGCAGTAGGCAGAATACCAGGTTCTTTCACAAAGAGAGAAGGCAAGGCTTCTGACAAGGCTATCCTTGCTTCAAGATGTGTAGACAGACCTATCAGACCTCTTTTCCCAAAGGATATGAGAAATGACGTTTCAGTTGTTATGACAGTTCTTTCTGTTGACCCTGACAACTCACCTGAGATCACAGGTATGATAGCTACATCTATTGCACTTTCCATCTCTGATATCCCTTGGAACGGACCTGTTGCATCTATCAACGTAGGTTACGTTGACGGCGAACTCGTTCTTAACCCAACTCTTGAGCAGAGAGCAAAGAACAGACTTAACCTTACAGTTGCAGGCTCTGCTGAAAAGATCGTTATGATCGAAGCAGGTGCTGACCAGATACCTGACGATCTTATGCTCAAGGCTATCATGACAGGTCATGAAGAGATAAAGAAAATGGTAGCTTTCATCAACGATATCAAGGCTCAGATTGGTAAACCTAAGTTTGAGTTTGAGTCAATGGAAGTTGACCACGATCTGTTCGACGCTGTTGAAGCAATGGTAGGCGAGCAGGTAAAGGTCGCTCTTGATACAGATGATAAGAATGTAAGAGACGCAAGACTTCAGCCAATAATCGACGCTGTTCATGAGAAGTTCGATGAGCAGTGTGAGGATAACACTGCTGTTCTTGACGAAGTTATGTATAAGCTCCAGAAGAAGATAGTAAGAAACTGGCTCTATGAGGGCAAGCGTGTTGACGGCAGAGGTATCGACGAGATAAGACCACTTGCCGCAGAAGTTGGTGTTCTCCCAAGAGTACACGGTTCAGGTATCTTCACAAGAGGTCAGACACAGGTAATGACTATCGCAACACTTGGCCCTGTTTCAGACGCTCAGAAACTTGACGGTATCGACGAGGAAACTTCCAAGAGATATATGCACCAGTACAATTTCCCTTCATATTCTGTTGGTGAAACAAGACCTTCAAGAGGCCCGGGAAGAAGAGAGATAGGTCACGGCGCACTTGCTGAGAGAGCACTCGTTCCGGTTATCCCTTCTGTTGAAGAGTTCCCATATGCTATCAGATGCGTATCTGAGGTGCTTTCTTCAAACGGATCTACATCACAGGGTTCTATCTGTGGTTCTACACTTGCACTTATGGACGCAGGCGTTCCTATCAAAGAGCC
This sequence comes from Ruminococcus sp. RTP21204st1_B2_RTP21204_210225, assembly GCF_040914135.1. NCBI lineage: Bacteria > Bacillati > Bacillota > Clostridia > Eubacteriales > Oscillospiraceae > Ruminococcus > Ruminococcus sp. RTP21204st1_B2_RTP21204_210225. The sequence goes on from NZ_JBCPGA010000015.1 coordinate 20,739, forward strand.
TGTTGCAGGTATTTCATGCGGTCTTATCACTAAGGAGGACGGCAGCTGGATGACTATGGTAGACATTCAGGGTCTTGAGGACTTCTACGGCGATATGGACTTTAAGGTAGGCGGTACAAAGAACGGTATCACAGCTATTCAGGTGGATATCAAGGTTGACGGTCTGACACCTGAGATAATCGCAAGTGCTTTTGAAAAGACAAGAAAAGCAAGAATGTATATTCTTGATGAGATAATGCTCAAGGCTATCCCTGCTCCTCGTGCTGAGGTAAGCAAGTGGGCACCTAAGATGCTGGCAACAAAGGTACCGGTTGACAAGATCAGAGAAGTTATCGGTTCAGGCGGAAAGGTAATTCAGAAGATCTCTGCTGAGTGTGACGTTAAGATAGACATATCTGAGGACGGTAGCGTATTCGTTTCAGGTATCGACAAGGAAAAGGCTGAACAGGCAATCAATATCATCAATACTATCGCTAATGACCCTGAGATAGGTGCTATCTACAGAGGTAAGGTAGTAAAGATCATGAACTTTGGTGCTTTCGTTGAGATAGCTCCTGGTAAGGACGGTTTGGTACACATTTCTAAGCTTGACAAATCAAGAGTAGAAAAGGTGGAGGACGTTGTTTCAGTCGGCGACGAGATCGTTGTTAAGGTAATGGAAATAGACGATCAGGGCAGGATCAATCTTTCAAGAAAAGACGCTCTTGCTGATATCGAAGCTAAGAAGAACGCTAAGTAATAAGTTTTTAAGAGCGGGCGGCTATGTGCTGTCCGCTTTTTTTTGTTGACAAAAAAGAAGAAATATGTTAATATAAAAGTAATAAATTTTTATAGGGGGTATCTTTATGAGATGTACAGTATGCGGGTGCGATATTCTGCCTAACAGCATTTGCTGTCAGAATTGTGGCACAAGAGTTATTGAAATGACAGGGGTAAATTCGGCACAGCCGAGGTATGGCAATAGTTTCAATAATAGCTTTAACAATGGCTTTGACAATGGTCTTAACAGCAATGTGAGGGCAGTGAGAAAGAATACGTCTATAGGCAAAAAGGTGCTTATCCTTTTGCTGGCATTGTTTGTGGGCGCAGCTATCGGTTTTGGATATTGGTACTATCACAATGTTTCAACTCATACCATTAGAGAGGAGAACTTTAGCGTTGAACTGCCAAGGTCACTTGAAAAGGCAACCACAATAGATTATGCGGCACAGAGCAGTGATGGAACTGTAAAAGCCAACGGAAAGTACGCCGATGTTAATAGCGATTTTCAGTATATGATCCTTGATTACTCTTCACTTGCTGGCGAAACAACGGATATTCTTACTGAGAAACTGTTTGTCACCTACATGAAGGGCAATTTGAAAAGTCAGTTTGGAAGCAGCTATAAAGAAGTGTATGCTGATGGTAACAAGCTTAAAATGACCTATCGTGCAAAAACGGGCGACGAAGTTTATAACTATGCTATATGCAAAAAGTCAGGTTATAAATATTATTGGTTTGTTTTTGGCTGTAAGGCTGATGAAAAGGATTTCTATGACCCGAAATTTGAAAAGTGGGCAAGCACTATCCATATCAATTAATACAAAATTTATAAAATCGATTTGTTAAATTATTGACATAATAAACAGTATATGTTAGAATAAAAGCATAAATTATATGAGGGAGAAAAGAATATGAAATGTCCTATTTGTTCGGCAAAGATCAGTGATACTGACGCTTTTTGTCCTAATTGCGGGTCGGCTGTGAAGTCTGAAACAAGCGGTTATATGGATTCTATCGACACATCAAACCTTGGTGAGAATGTTGGCTTTGGCAAGCGCAACACTACAGGAGCACAGCCTGTGAATGCAGTACCTCAGCAGAGTTATGCTCAGGGTCAGCAGTCTTATGGTCAGCCACAGAACGGCTACGCTCAGCAGAGTTATCCGCCTCCGCAGAATGGCAATGCTCAAACTCCATACGGCAGTGCATATGAGCCTTATAAGATAGCGCCTGTTACATCTGCTAAAAAGGGTATACCAAAGCCTTTGATGACAGTTCTTGTGTTTATCCTTGCGTTCTTGGTTGCTTTTGGTGTGAGATATTTTTACAAAAATACAGCTACGAAAACATTACAGGGTACGGGATATACAATGACAGCACCTGCGGACATTGAGAAATCTAGCAGTACAAATCTGTATGCCCTTGATAACTTCTCCAACAACGAGGTGGGCATAAACGCTGTTAAGCTTTCATATTCTGATATTGCACTTTACGGCTATGGCAAGGGCGAGTCTGCATCGGATATCTTTGATTTTATCCTTGAAAACGGCTCAACGACCTTGAAAATAACCGGCAAGGATTCAAAATATATTTATTATACCCAGAGCATAGGAGATAAACATTATTACGGCATGAGTTCTATAACAGAGGGCAACGGTGGCTACTACATTTTTGATTTTCTCTGCGAGCAGAAAAATAAGTCAAAGTATGAAGATAAGTTCAAAGATTGGGCTGCTTCAGTTGAGATAAAGTAAATAATTCAAGCTGTCCTTCGGGGCAGCTTTTTTGTTTTGCATAAAAATCTTGCTTTTTTCGTCAAAAAGGTGTAAAATGAATCATATGACACAAAATCTGCTTTCCGCATAAAATGTACTAATAATATGTGGAGGTGATCTTGTGTTGAATCTTATACTTCTTCTGGCTCTTGTGCTGGCGGTCGTTATTTGGTTTTGGGTGAAATGGTATAAGGTGCGAAATGTTGGCAAGCGTGGAGGATATTTGCTTATCCCATGTAAAAAGAATACACGTGAGCTTGAACATATGGTAAAAAGCTGTTATTGGGAGGAGTTTTTTCAGCCTGAATATTATGGGAGAGAAATAATCCTCGTTCAGCTTGACAAAAGCGAGATAAATTATGTTTCAAAGCGTTTGGAACAGGATTATAGCATCGTTCACTGTGTTGATATAACTGAACTTGCAGATTTTATCAAGCGCAGAGAGCTGAAATGCCATGAAAAATAGATCATTCGGAGAATAATATGGAAGATTTAAAGACCCTCAAGGGTGAGGTTGACAGCATAATATTTAAAAGTGAGGACACAGGCTTCTGTGTGCTTATGCTTAACTGTGACAATGACCTTATCACAGTTGTTGGCGAAATGGGTGACGTTGAGGAGGGCGAAGATCTCGTTGTAACAGGGGAGTTCACTTCACATCAGAAGTTCGGCGAGCAGTTCAAGGTGCATATCTTTGAGCGTTCTTTGCCTACTACCTCTGCAGCGATTCAGCGTTATCTTGCAAGCGGTGCTATATCAGGCATAGGGCCTGTACTTGCAAAAAAGCTTGTGAACAAGTTCGGGGACGATACCCTTGACATAATAGAAAATACTCCCGACAGGCTCACGGAGATAGACGGAATAACAGTGAAAAAAGCGGAAAAAATATCTCAGGAGTTCAAAACCACTTTTGCCGCAAGGTCTCTTATGTCATATCTTAACAAATTCGAGATAGAAACTTCTTATGGCATAAAGGCGTGGAAGCGTTGGGGCAACACTGCCGAGCAGATTATAAAATCAAACCCTTATGTGCTTTGTATTCAGGGCGTCGATCTGTCATTTTCCCGTGCGGACGCAGTTGCGGCAAAGTCTGATATCCCTGCTGACAGCGAGTGCAGGATAAAGGCAGGCATTACATATATTCTAAGACAAAACGCTGACCAAGGTCATACCTGCCTGCCTTTAGACAGTCTTGTGAAAACAGCGGTGAGTTATCTTGATGTTGATGAAAAGCTCATAAAAAAAGTAATCGAGGATGAAACTGAGGAGGAAAACCTCTACTATTACGATAAGCATGGCAGACGTTTTGTTATGCTTGCAGATTTTTACAAAGCTGAGGACTACATAGCAAGGCGACTTGCCATAATGCGGCAGATCTCTTATGACAATAAGATAGACTTTTCCGAAGTGATCGATCTTGAAGAGGAAAATAATGGCATACAATATGAAAAAATACAGCGTGAAGCCATAAATCTTGCACTGTCAAAGGGTTTTCTTGTGCTGACGGGAGGACCAGGTACAGGAAAGACCACAACGCTCAACGCTATAATTTCTCTTTATCAGCAGCAAGGGCTTAACGTTATGATATGTGCGCCAACAGGCAGAGCCGCCAAAAGGCTTTCTGACCTTACGGGATTTGACGCAAAAACTATCCATAGGCTTCTTGAAGTGAAGCATACAAGCGGTGACACACTTGCGTTTATACATGATGAAAACAATCTTCTCGATTGTGACGCTTTGATAATCGACGAGATGTCCATGGTGGATTCCTGCCTTTTTGAAGCCGTTTTGAGAGCCATAAGCGTTACCTGCAAGCTCGTTCTGGTGGGGGACAGCGATCAGCTTCCGTCAGTAGGTGCAGGAAATGTGTTAAAGGATATTATTGACAGCGGAGTAATGTCTGTTGTAACACTAAAAGAGATCTTCAGACAGGCACAGGAGTCTGAGATTGTTATGAATGCCCATAAGATAGTAAACGGCGAGCATATCGACCTAGCCAGCAAGGACAAGGATTTCTTTTTTATGCAACGGCTTGAATATGGAGAACTTCAGGATCTTGTGGTGGAGCTTTGCAAAACAAGGCTGCCAAAAGCCTACGATTACTCGCCCATAGACGACATTCAGGTGCTTTCGCCTACACGTAAAGGTCCTGCGGGTACTGTGGAGCTAAACAAGCGTCTACAGCAGGAGCTTAATCCTCCTGCCGCAGGAAAATCAGAGGTCAAGACCCCTGTTTATACTTTCAGAAAAGGTGACAAGGTCATGCAGACCAAGAATGATTATGAAATTCTTTGGAAAAAGTATATAACCGAGGACAAGACCGAAAGTGGCGCAGGCATTTTTAACGGCGATATAGGCATAATAATTGCAGTGAACAAGATACTTAAAACTGTGACTATAGATTTTGAAGGCAGAATAGCTGTCTATGACAAGCAAATGCTGGATAATCTGGAGCTTGCCTATGCCATAACAGTGCATAAAAGCCAAGGTTCTGAGTTTGATGTTGTCATTCTCACTGTATTCGGTGGATTTGACAAGCTTTATTACAGAAATCTTCTTTATACGGCTGTGACAAGAGCCAAAAGAATGCTTATAATAGTTGGCTCGAAAAAGCGTGTTGATTTTATGATAGATAATAATAAACGCACTTTGAGGTATACTGCGCTTAAAAATATGCTAATGGAGCTTGTAGAGGGTGATGACAGTGGTCAGCAGACGCTTGATATATAAATTTCTGCTTGATTTTGTTTATCCTAATCGTTGTCCTATATGTGGAAGTTTTATAAAATGGGACGAGCTTTTGTGCAAAAATTGTGAATGTAAGCTGCCTTTTCATAAAAAAATATTGTGCGAAAAGTGCGGCAAGGATAAGTGCCTAGATCATGATTCACTACATTTTGATAGCATTTATACTCTTATGAGATATGAGGATATCTGCGTGAAAGCAATACATCAGCTTAAAGACGACAGACAGCTTAATTTTGCGGAATATTCTGCGAAGCTTCTGGGTAATGTGCTCAGAGAAAATGGTATCGCACAGCAGGCGGATATCATCACATCAGTGCCAATGCACAGATCAAAACGCCGTAAAAGGGGATATGATCAGGCACAAAAGCTTGCACACTTTACGGCTATGGAGCTTGGGATAAGAGAAGATCATCGCCTGCTTGGACGGACAAGGGATACTGCAGAACAGCATACTTTGACTGCCGCTCAACGAAAAACTCATGCGGAGGATATTTATTATTCTCTAGCGAAACACGCTGACATAAAAGGCAAAAATGTCCTGCTATTTGATGATGTTTACACAACAGGTTCGACGCTTAACGTGTGCAGCGGACTGCTAAAGAAAATGGGTGCGAAAAAGGTGTTTTGTGAAGCTATCGCCACCACCTTGCTCGATGAAAAACACAAAGAATAAAATAGACCGCCTTCGGTATAATAATATCGGGAGGCGGTCTTTATGATAACTGAGGAACAGTTTGCGGCGATAAAAAGACTTATCGTGTCTGAAAACTGCATGATAGACAGGTTTGAGCATTATGTGAGTGAGATAAAAGAGCCGCAGCTAAAGGAAGATATGCAAAAGCTTACAGCGGCTTTGAAAAATCAGCGTTCAGGGTTGCTCACAAGTCTGGAGGATAACAATGGTAACTGACGGAAATATAATAAAAGAAGCAAGATTTTTTGTCAAGGCATATTCAAAGGAGTTTTGTCAGACCTATAGTGATCTATGCGGAAGTCCTTTTGCGGAGTGTATAAAAAGTGCGCTTGACGGTCAGCTTAGAATAGCAGAGAAGCTTGAAAGTCTTGAAAAAACATACTGTGACAAAACCAAGCTGCCAATTGCAGACAGTATTGATGTGAACAGATTTTTATATAAGAACAGGGAAGATATTTGGTAAAAAGTCCGCAGACGCTCGCCTGCGGACTTTTGTTATTTTGATATATGTACGTCAAGTTGGTCGAATGGTATGGAAATGCCGTTTGCGTCAAAGCGTTCCTTTGCCTCTTTGAGAAATTTGTATCGTATCTCCCAGTAAGCATCGGTCGGTATCCATACACGCATGATAAGAATTATAGCGCTTGCGCCATGCTCGCAGACAGCCACAAGCGGCTTGTCAGGCTCGTTTATTACCCTTGGCTCATCATTGAGCATTTCTCTAAGAATAGCCATTGCCTTGTTGTGGTCGTCATTGTAGCTGATAGAGAATTTCAGTTCAAGGCGACGTTTGTTGTCAGCAGTTATATTCGTAATAGTCGATTGTGAAACAACTCCGTTTGGTATAAATATCATCTTATTCTCAAGGGTCTTTAGGGTGGTGTAAAGTATAGAGATAGCGTCAACAGTTCCCTCTGAGTCGCCTATTTTTACATAATCACCGCATTTAAAAGGCTTTGAAAAAAGTATGATAAAGCCGCCTGCGACGTTTGAAAGACTGTTTTGAAGAGCAAGACCGATAGCAAGACCTGCTGCACCAATAGTTGCGACTATTGATGACATAGGTACTTGAAGTGCAGAAAGTGCCATTACTATTATTATAATAAGCAACACAGTGTGTACCACAGATGTGAGAAATTTATGTATAGTCACGTCTGTTCGACGCATGCTCAAACCTTTGTGCATGACCTTCAAAACAAGCTTGTCAAGAAGTATTCCTAAAAGAAAAATAACAGCCGCCGCTATAAGGTGTGGGGTAAATTCCTCAAGCCAATTCAAAAATTTGTCAGACAAAAAAATCATCTCCGTAACATTATTATGTAAAGATATTATAACATCTTAACATGATATTTGCAAGTGTGCCCAATATATAAGTTTTTTTGCGTATTTATGCACTTTTATCAGAAATCATAACAAAAATAGGTGTTGACTTGGAGATAATTTTGTGAAAAAAATGTGGGAAAAAGTCTTGCTATTTGTGTGGCTTTGGTGTATAATAATATTAAGTTTTATTATACTTACAGTAAGGAGAATTTTTATGATCAATTTTCTTAACACTGCAGCTCAGATGGTTGCGGCAAAGAGTACGATCAGTCCGGACCAAAAAGATCTGGGTGCTGGAACTGTTGCCTCTGTCGTTATCACGGGTATAGTTGTGGTATTTATCGGACTTGTTCTGCTTATTCTGCTTGTATCGATATACGGCAAGATATTTGACGTTATCAACGGCAGAGCTGCAAGAAAGGCTGAAGAGGCAAAAAAAGCCGCTGAAGCTGCAAAGGCTGTTGCTAAGCCAGAGCCAATAAAGGCTGCTGCCCCTGTTGTAGAAGACGGCATTGAAGAAGAAACAGTTGCTGTTATCATGGCTGCAATTTCGGCTATGAGCAGTGCAGAGGGCAAGAAGCTCGTTCTTAAGAGCGTTAAAACTGCCAAGCCTCAAAGACCTGCATGGTCTACCGCAGGCATAATAGACAATACAAGACCATTTTAGTGCAGTTGACGTGAAAGGAACGTGATAATAGATGTCAATAATTAATTCATTTCTTGATACCATGGCGTCTTTGGCGTCACAGTCGGGTTTTGCGGGTTTCCTCGTAGACGGCGGCTGGAAAAATATCGTAATGATACTTATTTCATTCGTATTTATGTATCTGGCTATTGCAAAGGGCTTTGAGCCGCTTCTGCTTTTGCCTATCTCATTCGGTATGCTGCTTACAAACCTGCCATACGCTGAGATGTATCATCCGGACTTCTGGAACTATAAAACGGTTGCAGGCAATGACCACTATATAGATTACGGTCAGATACTTCAAAAGGGTGGCCTGCTGGATATTCTTTACATGGGCGTTAAGCTTCAGATCTATCCACCACTCATATTCCTTGGAATCGGTGCTATGACAGACTTTGGTCCGCTGATCGCAAGCCCTAAGAGCTTTCTTATGGGTGCTGCTGCACAGGGCGGTATCTTCTTTACATTCATCGGTGCGGCTCTCTTCGGCATGAGTGCTGCTGAGTGTGGTTCTATCGCTATCATCGGCGGTGCAGACGGTCCTACATCTATCTATGTATCTTCAAGACTTCTTACATCAAATAGTAATATCGGCGTTGGTACTATTGCACTTGCAGCCTATACATACATGGCTCTTGTTCCTATTATCCAGCCGCCTATCATGAAGGCTCTCACAACAAAGAAAGAGCGTTCAGTAGTAATGGGTCAGCTAAGACCTGTTTCTAAGGTAGAAAAGCTTATTTTCCCTATCCTCGTAACTATCGTTATCTCACTCATGGTTCCTTCAGCAGCTCCACTGGTTGGTATGCTCATGTTTGGTAACCTTCTTAAAGAGAGTGGCGTCTGCGACAGACTTGTTAAGACTGCTCAGAACGAGCTTATGAACATCATCACTATCTTCCTTGGTGTAACAGTTGGTGCAACAACACAGGCAGATAAGATCATGAACATTCAGTTTGCAGAAGTTATGGCACTTGGCGTTGTGGCATTCTCAATTGGTACAGCCTGCGGCGTACTTCTTGGTAAGCTTATGTATGTTCTTTCAGGTCACAAGATCAATCCTCTTATCGGTTCAGCAGGTGTATCTGCCGTTCCAATGGCAGCTCGTATCTCTCAGAAGGTCGGTCAGCAGGAAGTTCCTACAAACTATCTGTTGATGCACGCTATGGGTCCTAATGTTGCCGGCGTTATCGGTTCAGCCGTTGCTGCTGGTGTTCTTCTTACAATTGTAAGATAAGATCAGAAATTTTTCGGGACGATGAAAAGCATCGTCCCGATTTTTGTGTATAGTTTAGGAGAGTTGATATGTCAGAAAGTAAATTTTTTGCAGTGATATCCCGTATGAAATATATAAATCGTTGGGCACTTATGAGAAACACGATCAATGAGAATATTAGCGAGCATTCCCTTGAAGTTGCTTTTATCGCACATGTGCTTGCACTTATCAGAAATAAGCGATTTGGCGGTAATGTTTCTCCTGAGAGATGTGCGCTGCTTGCTATGTATCATGATGTCACCGAGATAATCACAGGTGACTTGCCTACGCCTATAAAATATTACAGCCATGAGATAAAGGGCGCATATGATGAGATCGAGCAGAAAGCCAAAAATACTCTGGTGTCTTATCTTCCTGATGATCTGAAAGAGGACTTTGAGCCGCTTTTCTGTAAAACTCCACAGGAAGAAGAAGCATGGACTCTTGTTAAAGCGGCTGATAAGCTTTCTGCACTTATAAAGTGCCTTGAAGAAAGACAAATGGGAAATACTGATTTTGCATCAGCTGAAAAATCTACACTTGAATCTATTGTCGCAATGAATATTCCAGAAGCAAATGTTTTTCTTGATGAATTTATTCCAGCTTATACATTAACTCTTGACGAACAAGCTTGACAATGCCCCAGTGGTGTTGTATAATAGAAACTGAAATTATAGGACAATATTAAGTGGGAAGATATTGAATTAACGGAGGCTTTCAATTGGATATTATCGTTTCTGCGTCGCTGCTTGCCTGCGACTTTTCAAACCTTGCGTTCGAGATAAAGCGTGCTGAGGACGCTGGTGTTGACTGGATTCATTATGATGTCATGGACGGAATGTTTGTGAGAAATATAAGTTTTGGCGAACCGCTTTTGAAAAGTGTGGGCAAAAGCATAACTATTCCAATAGACGTTCATCTCATGATTTGCGATCCTATCAGATATATTGACAACTACGCAGATCTTGGAGCTGACCTTATAACTTTTCATTATGAGGCGGCTGATGATCCGCAAGCTGTTATTGACAAAATACATTCGAGGGGGATCAAGGCAGGAATCTCCATTAAGCCTGCAACACCTGTAAGTGCGATCCAGCCATTTCTTAAATCTGTTGATATGGTACTCGTTATGACAGTAAACCCAGGTTTTGGCGGTCAAAAGTTTATTCCTGACACTCTTGAAAAAATAAGCGAAGTGAGATATCTAATTGACCAGACGGAAAGGGATATCAGACTTCAGGTTGACGGTGGCGTAAATCTCGAAACTGCTGGTTTGCTTAAAGAATCGGGTGCAGATACTTTAGTAACGGGAACATATGCTTTTAAGGCAAACGATATGCCAGAGGCTGTTAAGCTTCTAAGAGAAATAGTTTAGTTTTTCAAAAGGAGTACTGCTCAATAATGGGCTGTACTCCTTTATTTTGTTTATAATCACGTTGTCAGCAGCACAGGTTTTCAGTAAAGCTTTTTTCGCAACTGTTGAGCGTGCGTATCCTATGGTGAAGATTAGAGCATGACCACTAGGAAGCTGATACAGACTGCTTTTTATAATCTTTTCGGAGTATTTTTGGTTTATTTCAGTGGCTTTTGATATTAGCTCGTTTGGATCGTAGCTGATTATGGCAAGTTCAGTGGTGTGATGATTGTCGTTTTTAGGTAGTATAAAATATATGTTTATTGTTTCTTCACTTGTCAAAGCAACATCAACTTCAATATTTCCTTCGGATATTTTTATAAGTCCTGCCTCCTTGAGTATAAACATGAGTTCAGATAAAAAATCTTTGCTTCTTTTGTTGTTTTTCTCAAAATCTTCAAAGGATATATTCATTATCCGCATATCATTTTCGTTAAGAATAACTTTTATTTCATACTCTGACAGCCTTTTTATCTCCAAAACAAACACCCCTTATGTATAATGTCAGTCTGTGCTGTATCATTATACTCATAAAGGGTGATTTCTGTGAAAATTTGTTTATGAAAGCTGGTCGGAAAGCTCAGCCCACTCGTCCATTTTCTGGTCAAGGGCGGTTTTGGCTTCTTCAAGCTCTTTGCATTTCTCGCTCATTTTGCTGTAGTCAGAAGCTATCTCAGGGTCAGATATGGCATTTTCAAGCTCAAATATAAGAACTTCTGTGTCTTCGATCTCCTTTTCAAGTTCTCTTATGCGGTTGCGTTTTTGAGCGTCAGCGGCACGCTGTTCCTTACTGCGATATTGTTTTGCTTTGTTTTCTTTGTACGCTTTTTCCTCTTCAGCCCGCTTTATCTCTGCTTCGCTCTGCATCTTGAGCTGACGGGCAGCGTTCACCGCTTCGCTGTATGCGTCAAAGTTGCCCTCGTATGAGTTCACCTCGTCATGCTTTATCTCTATTATCCTGCTTGCTACCTTGTTGAGCAGATATCTGTCATGAGATACAAGGATTATCGTTCCACCAAACTCTGCCAAAGCGTCCTCCAACACTTCTTTTGTGCTTAGGTCAAGGTGGTTTGTAGGCTCGTCAAGCACAAGTACATTTCCACGATTGAGAGCCATTATGGCAAAGCAAAGCTTCGCCCTTTCGCCACCGCTGAGAACAGAAATAGGCTTGAACACATTCTCGCCTGTAAGCAGAACTGCACCTAGCACGCTTCTTGCCTGTTGTTCTGATAATCTTGGATAGCGATCCATTATTTCTTCAAGCACTGTCTTATGGGGATCAAGTATAGCGTGTTCCTGTTCAAAATAGGATATCTTCACGTTTCCGCCCCAGCTTATATTGCCGCCCTCGTGTGGGATAATGCCTTGGATAAGTTTCAGTATGGAAGTTTTTCCGATACCGTTTGCACCGATTATAGCAACGTGCTCTCCACGGCGAACGTTCATGGTAAGTGACTTTATAAGCTCCTTTTTGTCAGCACCCTCGCCAACGACCAGCGGACAGTCAACAACTCGCACGATATCCTTTGTTGGCTCAATATCATATTCAAGCTTTATCTTTGGCGGCTTTGAGTACATAAGCGGTTTGTCGATTCGCTCGATACGGTCAAGCATATGCTGTCTTGACTTCGCCATTTTTGAGGTTGAAGCCCTGACGAGATTTTTCGCGACATAGTCCTCAAGCTTTGCTATCTCTTTTTGCTGTGCTTCATATTCTTTGAGCTGACGCTCTGAGTTCATTTTCTTTTGCACAAGATAGGAGGAATAGTCCCCTCGATATGATGTGAGCCTGCCTTGTTCTATCTCACATATTCTCGTACAGACCTTGTTTAGAAAATATCTGTCGTGGGAAACTATGATTATTGCACCCTTATAGCCTTTAAGATAGTCCTCTAACCACATGAGCGTTTCAAAATCAAGGTGGTTGGTAGGCTCGTCAAGTATAAGCAGATTAGGTTCTTCAAGAAGAAGCTTAGCCAGTGCAAGACGTGTTTTTTCACCGCCTGAAAGGGTAGAGATGACTCTGTCTGTAGGTGTTGAGCCAAATCCCATGCCGTTAAGCACCTGCTTTATTTTTACATCTATCCTATATCCGTCCCGAGCCTCAAAGTATGAAGAAAGCTCGGCATATTCGTGGCTTATACTGTCAATATCTCCGCCATATGCCATTTTCTTTTCAAGGATTTTCATTTTATCCAGTGTTTCAAGGAGGGGAGCGAAAGCGTTCTTCATTTCCTCACCGATGGTAAGTTCAGAATTAAGTCCGCTGTTCTGCCTTAAAAAACCAATTGAAGCCTTGCCTGCGATATTCACAGAGCCTAGTCCTTCGGGGGTCTTGTCATAACCCTCACTGCCTGTAATGATGTTAAGCAGGGTAGACTTTCCGCATCCGTTTATGCCGATAAGTCCAACGGCTTCTCTGTCTTCAACTGTAAAATTTATATCCTTGAGCAGTGCTTGCCCATTGAAATATTTGTAAAGATGTTCAACATTCAATAACATTGTATATTTCTCCTGTAACAATTATCAGAACTTATTATACACTATTTTCTTCTTGATTTCAACCTTTTTTATTTTATTGCCACACTTATGCCATGCTTAATAAAAAAATATGAAAAAAGTGCGTAAAACTATGTACTTTTTGATCGAGATGTGGTATAATGAAAACAAGTCTATAATTTTAGTCTTGATAGGCTGATTATTTTATCCGAAAGGACGGGTGATGTTAGGGTTGGAGCAGAAGCTTTCTTTGTATGGTTTTAATAATCTAACCAAGACCCTTAGCTTTAACATATATGATGTATGTTATGCCAAAACTGAAAGAGAACAAAAGGAATATATTGCTTATATTGACGAGCAGTATAATTCAGAGAGACTTACGAAAATTCTTTGCGACGTTACTGAGATGATAGGCGCAAGGATACTTAATATATCAAAACAGGATTATGAGCCGCAGGGTGCGTCTGTGAACGTGCTTATTGCTGAAAAAGCCCTCGATGAGGACAGTATCGACCCTTCGTGCAATCAAGGAAAAATAGGCGGCGATGTGCCTGAAATGATACACGCTCACCTTGACAAAAGCCATGTAACTGTTCACACATTTCCTGAATATCACCCAGACAACTCCATTTCCACATTCCGAGTGGATATAGATGTTTCTACTTGCGGAACTATTTCTCCGCTAAACGCACTGAATTATCTTATCAGCAGCTTTGACTCTGATATTATAACTATTGATTACCGAGTAAGAGGCTTTACGCGAGATGTTTTGGGAAAAAAGTTTTTTATAGATCACAAGATAACTTCGATTCAGGATTATATAGATAAAAATACGCTGACTAAATATGACGCTATAGACGTCAATGTTTACCAGTCGAACATTTTCCATACCAAGCTTCTCATTAAGGATATCGACTTGCAGAATTATCTTTTCAAGCAGGACGTATATGAGCTTACGCCGAAGCAAAGGCTTGACATAACAGATAGTCTGCGCCGTGAGATGATCGAGATATACAGCGGCATGAACATATACTGATAAGGTAGTGATAGATTTGAACTTAACACAGAATAATGCACCTGTGTATGAGGCTTTAAAAAAACATATGAGGAACAGAGTGGTGCGTCTTGACGTACCTGGTCACAAGGGCGGAAGAATGAATAAAGAGCTTCGTGACTTTTTGGGCGTGGATTGTCTGAAGTGCGATGTGAACTCCATGAAGCCACTTGACAACCTTTGTCACCCTGTTTCTGTGATAAAAGATGCTGAAATGCTTGCCGCTGAGGCTTTTGGTGCAAAGCACGCTTTCTTTATAGTAAATGGTACTACTGCTGCAGTCCAGACGATGATATTTACAAGCTGTAAGGCAGGAGATAAGATAATAATGCCGAGAAACGTTCACAGAAGTGCTATCAATGCACTTGTTGTGTGCGGTGCTATACCTGTTTATGTAAATCCAGGCACAAACAAACAACTTGGAATACCTCTTGGAATGTCCGTTAAGGACGTTGAAAAAGCTATCAAGGAAAATCCTGATGCAAAGGCTGTTTTGGTGAACAACCCGACTTATTACGGAATTTGCTCTGATATAAAAAGCATCGTCAAGCTTGCCCATGAGCATGGTATGTTGGTGCTTGCGGACGAAGCACATGGCACTCACCTTTATTTTGGTGAGGGTCTGCCTTGCTCTGCAATGGCGGGAGGAGCGGATATGGCGGCAGTATCAATACACAAAACAGGAGGAAGCCTAACACAGTCATCGCTCCTTCTTTGTGCAGACACTGTTTCAGAGGGTTATGTAAGACAGATAATTAACCTCACTCAGACCACGAGCGGCTCTTATCTGCTTATGGTATCCCTTGATCTTGCAAGAAAAAATCTTGCGCTCAACGGCAAGGAGCTTTTTAAAAAGGCAGTTGACTATGCCGATTATGCAAGAGAAGAGATAAATAAGATAGGTGGCTATTACGCTTTCGGTCGGGAGCTTGAAAACGGTGACGATATCTTCGCATTTGACAGCACAAAGCTTTCCGTTCACACAAGAGCCATGGGATTGGCAGGTGTTGAGGTCTATGACATTCTCCGTGACGATTACGACATTCAGATAGAGTTCGGTGATATCGGAAATATACTTGCTATAGTTTCCGCAGGAGATAGAGAGCTTGAGATAGAGCGTTTTATATCCGCACTTTCCGAAATTAAAAGGCTTTATTCAAAAGATCCGTCAGGAATGTTTGACCACGAATATATCAATCCTATCGTTGAGATACCGCCGCAGCAAGCTTTCTACAGCGAGAAAAAATCAGTGCCTATCGAAGAAAGCAACGGTATGATATGCGGAGAGTTTGTTATGTGCTATCCGCCGGGAATACCTATTCTTGCCCCTGGTGAGAAGATAACTTCCGACATACTTAATTATATCGCATACTGTAAAGAAAAGGGCTGTTTCCTTACAGGTACGGAGGATCTTGAGATAAACAACATAAACGTAGTGGTAAATTCATAGAGAGGAGATACATTTTATGGATCTTTGGTTTACTGAGAAACATACGGACGATGTTAATTTCACCATTCGTGTAAAAAAACAGCTTTATTCTAAAAAAAGCTATTATCAGGAAATAGACGTTTTTGACACATATGAGTTTGGCAGGGTATTAGTGCTTGACGGCTTTATAATGCTTACCGAAAAGGACGAGTTCATCTATCATGAAATGGTAACTGCAGTTCCTATGGCGGTCAATCCTGAGATAAAAAAGGTGCTTGTTATTGGTGCGGGGGACGGTGGAACTATCCGTGAGCTTTGCAGATATAACACTATTGAAAAGATAGATATGGTGGAGATAGATGAGCAGGTAGTAAATGTGTGCAAGGAGTATCTTCCACAGACAGCCTGTGCATTTGACGACCCTAGACTTACCCTCTATATTGAGGACGGTCTGAAATTCGTTCGCCGCAAGGAAAATGAATATGACCTTATTATAGTTGACTCCACCGACCCGTTTGGACCGGGAGAGGGACTTTTTACAAAAGAATTTTACGGCAACTGCTCAAAGGCGCTCACAGATCAGGGAATATTGATAAACCAACATGAAAGCACTTATTATGATTCCTATGTGGATATGGTAAAGCGCACACACAGAAGAATAGGCAGTGCGTTTCCAGTTTCAATGGTCTATCAGACACATATACCTACCTATCCGTCTGGTCATTGGCTTTTCGGCTTTGCTTCGAAAAATCTTCACCCTATATATGACCTTAAGGCTGATGAGTGGAAAAAATTCGGCATAAAGACAAGATATTATAACACAGAGCTTCACAAGGGCTGTTTCGCACTGCCGAATTACGTCCTTGATGTACTTGAGGACTGTGACTAAAGGAGAGAAGTATGGAAAAGAATGTTCATACCTTTATAGGCTGTGATTGTGAATATGATGATTCAAAGATAGTCCTTTTCGGCGCACCATATGACAGCACAACTTCGTTCAGACCGGGTACAAGATTTGCAAGCTCTGCAATGCGCAATGAGAGCTTCGGCATTGAGACTTATTCACCATATCAAGATAAGGACCTCCTTGATGTGAATGTGTTCGACAGCGGCGACCTTGAACTGCCATTTGGCAATCCTGAGGGCGCACTGAGGGATATCCAAAGCCGTACATCAGAAATACTTGATGACGGCAAAGTGCCTTGCATGATAGGCGGCGAACACCTTGTCACTCTCGGTGCGGTTAGAGCTGTGGCAGAGAAATATCCAGATCTGCATATCGTTCACTTTGACGCTCATGCCGATTTGAGGGACGATTACCTTGGAGTGAAAGAGTCACACGCCTGTGTGCTTCATAGATGCTGGGATATTGTGGGCGACGGAAAGATATATCAATTTGGCATCAGAAGCGGTGACAGGGACGAGTTCAAGTTTGCGAAAGAGCATACTTTTATGGAAAAGTTCGGCTTCTTCAGACTTGACAGCATAGTAAAAAAACTTCAGGGAAAGCCTGTTTACTTTACACTTGACCTTGATGTGCTTGATCCCTCAGAGTTTCCCGGCACTGGTACTCCAGAGGCAGGCGGAGTTACCTTTAAGGAGCTTATGTTCGCAGTGGAGGAAGTTGCAAAGCTCAATATCGTGGGCTTTGATGTGAATGAGCTTTCCCCTGTTTACGATCAGACAGGACGTTCAACGGCACTTGCCTGCAAGCTGCTGAGAGAGATACTTTTGTATTTTTATAAATAAAAGGGGAAAATTATGGGGTTATTTGATATTTTTAAGAAAAAGAATACTGACGTTAATGTGCAAAATGAATCAGCGGAGAAAACTTTAGACCACGAAACAGAACTTAAAGTTGCCGAGCAGGCACTTAAAGCTGTCGAGAAAAAGACGCTGACACCTTGCGTGAAACTAGAACTGACAGGTAATAAGCCCTCTATTTTTGAGAGCAAGGTCGGTGGAATTGGCTATGTTCCACATGACGGCACTATCCCAGAGGACAAAAAGGGCAGGCAGTTAAGGCTGCTGGCTCAGATAGTTTGTTCGCAGGTGACTGATATTGAAGATTTTCCTAAAAGTGGACTTTTGCAGTTTTGGATATTAAATGATGATGTTTACGGAATGTCTTTTGATGATATTACTTGTCAAGATACGTTCAGAATAGTTTATCACAAGGATATCGACAATACCGTTACTGAGGAAGAAGTCAAAGCCAAGTTCAAGGAAAACGGACTTGACGGAGAGTACAGTATGCCGGTAAATGGCGAGTTTGGCTTGAAATTCACTTCAAGTGCTGACATTATGAGCGAATCTGACGTTAGGTTTGAGAAGATGTTTTGTGAGTACTATAATGCCGCTCAACCGAAAAAGAAAATAAATTCTCTTATGGACATGGATATCGCTCCTGCTGATGAGATAGAGGCTTATGAGCAGAACTATCAGAACGCTTATGGTCATAAGATAGGTGGCTATCCTGCTTTTACGCAGTGGGACCCTCGTAATGAAGATACCAAGTATGACTTTTTGCTTTTGCAGCTTGACAGCGATTTCGGCAATGGCGATGAGAAGATAATGTGGGGAGATGCAGGTATCTGCGGATTTTTTATAAACAGACAAAGGCTTAAAGATCTCGATTTTGATGATGTTATTTATAATTGGGATTGCGGTTGATAATAAATTTAGAAAGGAATGATCTAATATGTCAAGAGCATTGATAATCGGTGCAGGCGGAGTTGCAAGTGTAGTTATACACAAGTGCTGTCAGAACAGCGAGGTATTTACTGATATCTGTATCGCCAGCAGAACAAAGTCAAAGTGCGATAAATTCAAGGAGGAGCTTCAGGATAAGACAAAGACAAATATCACAACTGCACAGGTGAACGCAGACAACGTGCCTGAGCTTGTGGCTCTCATGAAAGAATATAAGCCTGATATTTGTATCAACGTGGCTCTGCCTTATCAGGATCTTCACATTATGGACGCTTGTCTTGGGTGTAAAGTAGATTATGTTGACACAGCAAACTATGAGCCAGAGGACACTGCAAAGTTTGAATACAAGTGGCAGTGGGCTTATAGAGAGAGATTTGAAAAGGCTGGTATCACAGCGCTTCTCGGATCTGGCTTTGACCCAGGTGTAACAGGTGTTTTCTGTGCATATGCTCAGAAGCATTATTTTGATGAAATAAACTATATAGATATCCTCGACTGCAATGGAGGCGATCATGGCTATCCATTCGCAACGAACTTCAATCCTGAGATAAACATAAGAGAAGTTTCCGCAAAGGGCTCTTATATTCAGGACGGCGAGTGGGTAGAAACTGAGCCAATGGAGATAAAGAGAGTTTATAACTTCGATCAGGTTGGTGAAAAGGATATGTATCTTCTCCACCACGAAGAGCTTGAATCACTGGCTCTCAACATCAAGGGTATCAAGAGGATTCGTTTCTTTATGACATTTGGTCAAAGCTATCTTACACACCTTAAGTGCCTTGAGGACGTGGGCATGACATCTATCGAGCCTATTGACTTTGAGGGCAAGAAGATAGTACCGCTACAGTTCCTTAAAGCAGTTCTTCCTGATCCAGCTTCACTCGGTCCAAGAACAAAGGGTAAGACAAATATCGGTTGTATCTTCCAGGGCAAAAAGGACGGCAAGGACAAGACATATTACGTTTACAACGTATGCGATCATCAGGAGTGCTATAAGGAAGTCGGTTCACAGGCTATCTCCTACACAACAGGCGTGCCTGCAATGATAGGCGCAATGATGATACTCACAGGCAAGTGGAAAAAGCCGGGCGTACACAATATAGAGGAGTTTGATCCGGATCCATTCATGGACGCACTTAACAAGTGGGGTCTGCCTTGGACAGAGAACTTTGATCCTGTTCTTGTTGACTAATAGGAGAACAAAAAATGAAGATCGAAGAAGCTTTTGCGAGATATCTCGGACAAGAGGTGCTTGTCTATACAGTTTCGCAGGGAGGCTCGCTTTCATCAGTTATAGACTGCACACTTGAAGAGATAGGCGATGGCTGGGTGAGTGTTACTCAGGGTGATGACCGAAACGAAAGTATCGTGAATACAGCCAATATCATCAGGATAAGAGAGTATCCACGAAACAAAAACGGCAAAAAGAAAATGGTTTTTGATTAAAGGTGACGAAAAGTGAAAACCAAAACAAAAAAAATGATAGCACCAGTTGTGATAGTTGCTTTGATATCTATTTATTATATAGCTATTGGCGTTATTTTTGCATATATGAATGGTGTTCCTATGCTTGCAAAGATAATTGCTCTGGTAGTTCCTGCATTGCTGTCAGGCGTTGCGATAACGGTGCTTATTCAGCGTATAAAAGAAATAAAGAAGGGCGAAGATGATGATCTTAGTAAATACTGATTATATTTCTGGCAAAAAGCTTGAAATGCTTGGGCTTGTCAAAGGCTCAACTATCCAGACCAAAAATGTCGGAAAGGATATCATGCAGAGCTTTAAAAATCTTGTTGGCGGAGAACTTACTGCCTATAATGAGATGATGAATGATGCAAGAGCTCTTGCCACGAAGAGAATGGTGGTTGAAGCTGAACAATTGGGTGCTGATGCAGTAGTTAATATAAGATATGCTTCATCTGCTATTGCGGCAGGCGCGGCTGAGGTGATTGCATACGGAACAGCAGTAAAATTTATGGGGGACGAGTAAATGATATTGATGATAGACGATGTTAAAATGGTAAATGCTGATATGTTTTACCCATATGTCAGCAAGGCGCTTGCTCATGATATGGATTCTATAGCTAACGGCGACAAGCTTTATGAGAAGCTATGTGAAGTCGAAGAGCCATTGGAAATAATGATACATGACTTTGACGATATTCCTGAGGAGAGTCTTGAATTTGCCAAGGGTGTTCTTAGTGTTTTTATGGACGCAAGAATGAAAAACAAAAATATTACAGTAAACTTTATCAACGATGGTTCATATAGATGAGCTGTGGAGGAAAAGAATGTTTGATATTTCTAAGGTGAAAACCCCTTGTTATGTTGTTGACGAAGCAAAGCTTCTAAAAAATCTGACTATCTTGGATAATGTCATGGAGAAAACGGGTTGTAAAATACTTTTGGCACAGAAAGCTTTTTCCATGTATAGCACATATCCTATGATATCACAGCACTTGAAAGGCACTACCGCCAGCGGTCTTTATGAGGCAAAGCTTGGCAGGGAAGAGTTTGACGGAGAAGTTCATGTTTATTCTCCTGCATACACAGAAAAGGACATGAATGAGCTTGTTCAGATATGCGATCATATCGTGTTCAACTCACCAAAACAGTGGCAGAAATTCAAGGGCATTGTTGAAAAAAGCGACAGGAAGATATCCTGTGGAATAAGGTGCAATCCTGAGTATTCGGAGATCGAAACAGATATCTACAATCCATGCTTCAAAAATTCAAGGCTCGGAACAACTTTAGATAATTTTGATGACAGTCTTATTGATGGCATAGATGGTCTGCATTTTCATACTATGTGTGAGCAAGGCTCTGATGTGCTAAAAAGAACGATACCACATATTGAGGAGAAGTTCGGAAAGTATCTTTACAATATGAAATGGATAAATCTTGGTGGTGGACATCACATAACCCGTGATGACTATGACCTAGATACCCTTATCGAGTGTGTGAATTATCTTCATGACAAATATGGTGTTCAGGTTTATCTTGAGCCTGGTGAGGCTGTTGCACTCAATGCAGGATATCTTGTTTCAGAGGTGATAGACACGGCTAAAAACGGCATGGATCTTGCTATCCTTGACGCATCAGCAGCCTGTCATATGCCTGACGTTCTGGAAATGCCTTACCGACCGAATATCATCGGTTCAGGGCAGGCAGACGAAAAGGCTTACACATATCGCCTTGGCGGTCCGACCTGTCTTGCAGGAGATATAATCGGGGATTATTCCTTTGATAAGCCGCTTAAAGAGGGTGACAGGCTTGTTTTCTGTGATATGGCTATATATTCCATGTGTAAAAACAACACTTTCAACGGAATGCCTTTGCCGTCAATATATCTTCAAAAGCTTGACGGCGAGTTGGAGCTTATAAAAGAGTTCGGCTATGATGATTTTAAAATGAGATTATAAGAAAAAGCGGTCTGATTTTTGGTCAGATCGCTTTGTTTATGTTTTATTTATGCAAGGCAGTGTTTTTCGATTTCTTTCATAACGCTGTTGTCATTGTTTGAGCCTGTCATGAAATTTGCTACCTTTTTAATAGACTCATGAGCATTTGACATTGCAAAGCTGTAGTAAGAATTGTTGAGCATATCAACATCGTTAAGATAATCGCCGAAAGCCATGGTTTCTTCATATCGTACTCCAATGCGGTTTTCTATGGTTCGCAGTGCAGTGCCTTTTGTTACGCCTTTATTCATTATATCCGTCCAGTATTTACCTGAAAGCTGCACGTTGAAATTTTCGCCGAAGCGTTCTTCAAGCTTGCAGTAGCCGTCATTTTCAATGCCGCTTTCTTCAAAAACGGCTATCTTGAAAATATCATCGTCGACAAGGGTGAGATCCTCCATCTTTACTTGATTTACATAGTATGAAGCTATTTCTTGGTGCTGACTATCATTTCTTGAGTTATGCCATGTGCCATTTTTTCCGCAAAGAAGGACTGTAAGTCCTAATTTGTCGCAAAATCTAACAGCTTCTTTAACGGTATCCTTTGGCAACACTGAAACCGAAAGAAGTTTTCCTTTATCAACAACATATGCACCATTGTCGCAAATAAATGTCATGTCGTCAAGATATTCAGAAAACTGTTTTTTTAGCGTGCAGTAGCTTCTGCCACTTGAAATAACAAATCTGATATTTTTATTAAACAGCCGTTTTACTATGTTGTCAAAATTTTTGGGAAGCTGCTTGTTATCGTCAAGCAAAGTGCCGTCCATGTCAGTTGCAATAAGTTTTATCATTGTTTTCCTCCGTGATCATTGTTATGCTCAGACATTCATATTATAATGTATTTCTATACTATTTTCAATTATTTTTGATTTTTGACAAAAAACTTTGTCGATTTTAATATATTTATTCCATATAAACAAAAGCACATTGAGATTATTGTACAGTTAAATTATTTGAACATACATAAAATGTAAATTGTTTTACACGATTATTACAAAAGTGAAAAATAGCTGAAATTTCAGCTTAATTTGTTGACATTAAGGTTCAATGGGAGTAAAATATACTTTGTTCAAGGAATATTGCCTTTAAATTAGTTGGCTTGTTTGAGGAAAGTTTTGTGTATTTCACTGAAAAGGTTTTAATATGCTTGACTTTTATCAGAAAAAATTATACAATATTCTTTGCGACTGAATAAAGTAAATTGAAAAGGAGATATAAATGAATAAGGTCATAACAAAGATCCGCAGTGGAATAGGCGGATACCTGAAGGATAACATCTTGTTTCTAACATTTGTATTTGCATCTGTTCTGAATGGATTTCTTCTTAGAGCATTTACTGTTAAGTTTAATTACAGCCAGATAAAACCGCTCATGGCTGATATGGCAGTTATACTGTTGCTTGCTCTAATTTCATATGTGTTTAAAAAGCCAAGAAAGCAATTTGTATATTTGCTTGTACTCACCATAATTTTTTCTATTCTTTGTACGGCAAATTCTATATACTATACAAATTATAAGTCGTTTATCTCAGTATCGCTTATTTCAACGGCTTCACAGCTCGGCGGAGTAATGGACGCTGTTACTGAGAACATCATGGAACCAAAGGATCTTATTTTCCTGTGGGATATCCCTGTGATCATAGTTGTGTACATACTTCTTAAAAGACGTACAAGAGATTATATCACCGAGGTCAAGGAAAAGAGAAAGCGCCGTGGATATGCTCTTGGAACATTTTGTGTTTCCATAGGTCTTGCAGGAATATTTTGCTCAACACTTACCGGCACTGATTATTCAAGACTTGCTAAGCAGTGGAACAGAGAATATGTTCTTGGCACTTTTGGTCTTTACACATATCAGTTCAGCGATGTTATTTCCTGCACTCATGCGAAAATAAATATGATGTTTGGTTACGAGGAAAGCGAGGAGGTTTTCAATAAGTTCTATGACGATAAGTCAAAGACTGAAGAAACTTCCGAAAAGAGTAACAAGTACACAAATATTTTCAAGGATAAGAACATTATAGTTATCCATGCTGAAAGTTTTCAGCAATTCTGTATGGATACATATATAAACGGAGAAGAGCTTACACCTAATATGAACAAGCTTGCGAGAGAGGGTCTTTATTTCTCAAATTTCTATGCTCAAGAGAGCGTGGGAACAAGCTCAGATAGCGAGTTTACCTTTGCTTCTTCACTTATGCCAGCTTCAAGCGGTACAGTTGCTATCAACTATTGGGACAGAGATTACACAACTACCCAGAAAATGCTTAAGAAGAAGGGCTATTATACTTTCAGTATGCACGGCAACAACGGCTCTTACTGGAACAGACTTAATCTGCATCATTCCCTTGGTTATGATGATTTCTTTAACTATAACAAAGATTTTAACATTGATGAAACTATTGGTCTTGGTCTGTCAGATAAATCGTTCTTCAGACAGGCAGTGCCAAAGATCGAGAAGATAAACAAGGAGCATGATAAGTGGTATGGTGCGTTCCTTATGCTCACAAACCATACGCCGTTTACTGACATTGAGCGTGTGAGCGACTATGAGGTAGATTTCAAGTATAAGATGTACAACGAAGAGGACGGAATGTATGAGGAAAAATCTGCACCGTTCCTTGAGGGTACAAAGCTTGGATCTTATTTTAAGTCTGTTCACTATGCAGATCAGGCTATCGGTCAGTTCATGACAGAACTTGACAATGCAGGACTTCTTGATAACACTGTAGTTGTTATTTATGGTGACCATGACGCAAAGATAAAGGCAGAGGAGTATGACCGATATTTCAACTATAATCCATTTACTGATTCTGTTCTTACTGAGGATGACGAGGGCTATGTTCCTGTTGACGATTTCTACTACAATCTTAACAGAAAAGTGCCGTTCATAATATGGTCGAAAGACGGCGGATATGAGCCTACAGAGGTCAAGCAGATAATGGGTATGTATGACGTTCAGCCAACACTTGGAAATATGTTTGGCTTCTCAAATGTCTATGCACTTGGTCATGATATCTTTTCTGTTGCTGATAACGAGGAAAATGTTGTTATCTTCCCAAACGGCAATTTTGTAACAGATACTGTTTACTATGATAGCCAGAAAAACACATATTTTGATCTTACGGATTACAAAAATGTGGCAACGGCGGTGTCATGCAATCAAGTATATAAAGATGATCCTAACCCAGTGTATATGGACGACAATCAGGGTCTGTTCAAGACCACTGTGAATGAAACGTACTGTCAGGATTCTTGTAACGCACGAATAAACGATGGTGTTGTGGACGAGGATTATATCAGTAACTATTCAAATTATGCCGAGGAGCGAATTAACATTTCCAATGCTATAATCTACTATGATATGATATATAAGACCGACCACGGTTTCAGTAACAACAATATGAACAGTGACAATTCATCGTCAGGTGCTAATTCTGTTTTTGCACCGCCTGAGAATAAGAGAACATTTGGCAGACACGCTGCATAATAAAAATCGGAGCAGAGTATGACACTCGGCTCCGGTTTTTTTGTATCTTAAAAAGCATAAAAAAAAGACTAGCGAAGCTAGTCGATTTTTTGGAATATTCAAGCATTAAGCTCTTTCTACCTTACCTGAACGCAGGCATCTTGAGCAAGCGTAAATGTGACAAGGAGTGCCGTTTACAACAGCTTTAACTCTCTTTACATTTGGCTTCCAAGTTCTGTTTGTTCTTCTGTGTGAGTGTGATACCTTGATACCAAAAGTAACGCCCTTACCGCAGATTTCGCATTTTGCCATTACGCTGCACCTCCTTTACCCTTAAAAATGCAATACTATTATTCACAATATTAAATATTATAGCATAACTGAAAAGAAATTGCAAGAGCTTTTTGAGATTTTTTTTGAAATTTCCGTAAAATCGTATATATTTATAGTTTTCGATTAAAAATAAAGACAAAATGCCTTGAAATTTCATTGAAAATAGTGTATAATTACACTTGTGATTTGTGTAATTTTGTTTTGAAATGACAGGAGGTCATGAAAATATGGATCCGCAGAAAATTCTTGATTACGGTGCAAAGCTCATCGTAATTTTCATGTGTATACCTATCCATGAGTACGCTCACGCATGGGCGGCAACAAAGCTTGGGGATGATACCCCACGCTATCAGGGGAGACTTTCCCTTAACCCTCTTGCACATCTTGACCCTATTGGTGCATTGTGCATATTCTTCATAGGTTTTGGTTGGGGTAAACCTGTTCAGGTAAACCCTATCAGGTTTAAGAATTATAGGAAGGGCATGGCACTCACGGCAGCCGCAGGTCCTATTTCAAATATCATAATGGGACTTATCGGAATAGTTCTTTATAAGCTTTTCTATGTGCTTTATATAGTGCATTATTCTATAGCTCTTTACTATGTGTCGCTTATATTATATTACTTTACAGCTATAAACGTGGGACTTGCAGTGTTCAACCTTATACCTATCCCGCCGCTTGACGGTCAGAAGATACTTTCTTACTTTACAAGCAGTAAGGTAGATCGCTTTATGGCGCAGTATCAGAACTATATCGCTATTGCATTTATGATACTTGTTGTAACAGGCGTTCTTGATACGCCTATAGGTTGGTTGCAAAATGGTATGTTCTGGATAATGGATAAGCTTACGTTCTGGGTTGACCCTATACTAAAAGCGATATTTTTGAAATAAAACTGTTCATGAAAGGAAAAACGTAAATGAGTGCTGCTCAGTTCAAGCTGGATATGTTTGAAGGACCGCTTGACTTGCTTCTTCACCTTATCAGCAAGCACAAACTGAATATTTACGATATTGAGATATCTTTGCTCCTTGAACAGTATATGGACTATATCAATGATCTTGACCACGAGGATTATGAGGATGCCGCTGATTTTCTTGAAATGGCGGCACGCCTTATATACATAAAGACCTGTTCGCTTCTGCCTCATGACGAGGAGTCAAAAGAGCTTAAAAAAGAGCTTGAAGGCAGGATCATCGAGTATTCTCTGTGCAAACAGGCGGCACAGACTCTCCGTGAAGTTTACGTTGGCGACCTTGTTTTTATAAGGACGGCGATAAAGCTTCCTGTAAACAAGACCTATACCCGTGAGCATGACCCTCAGTGCCTTTATGACGCTTATATGGGCATATCAAAGAAAGCCCGTGAGAGCGTTCCGCTGAAAGCGAAGATGTTCGAGCCGATAGTTTCACATAAGATAGTATCGGTCACATCGAAGATAATCCATGTCCTTAAAAGACTATATAAGCATGGTGAATGCGATATGGGCGACCTTTATGACGGCATGACGGAGAAAAGCGAGAAAGTCGCTACTTTTCTTGCTATATTGGAGCTTACAAAGTCTGGCAGGATATTTCTCAATGACGATAACTCAAAGATTTTTTTCAACAAGGCTTCAAAGAACGGAAAAGTCGAGTCCGACTTCGATAAGCCTGTTGTTATCGAAAGCGAAACGACAGAAGCTGTCCCCGAGCCTGAGCCTATAGAAAATATACTTGACGATGAGCCTGCAGATGAGATAGAAGAAGTTGCTGATGTTGACGCAGAGCGTGAAGAAGCTTCTCAGTTAAAGCGGTATATATCTGCAAAATCCGAGCGCATATCAGGTGAAGTCATTGCGGCGTATGCTCCTGTGAAGTCAGCTGAGGAGGTCATGGCAGAAATGGAGCAGATATCTGAAAAGATAGACAGTATTGATTTATATACCGAGCCTACTATGGCAAAGCCTGAGTCCGAACAGCCTGATGAAGCCACTATGGAGGAGATAAGGCTAATCGAACAGCTTGCGGATATCACCCCTGACACAGTGTTCAAGCCTAATTACTGGGCAAAAAGAAGATATTATTGGGGATATTCACCTGTGGGCGATGACGGAGACAATAATTTCTGGTGCTACGGATAAAATAAGAAAAGGGATAATCTATGGAACATTCAAATATACAGGCAGCCGTCGAGGCTGTGCTTTTTGCAAGCGGAGAGCCTGTGGAGAGCGAGAAGCTATGCGAGGCAGTTGGTATCGTCAAAGATCAGCTTGAGGAAGCTCTTGGCTCTTTGGCGGATAAATACAGCAAGGCTGAAAGCGGAATTACGCTTCTGAGCCTTAATGGGTCATATCAGCTTGCCACAAAAGAAGAGCTTGCGACATTCATTAAGGCGGCTTTGGAGATAAAGAAAAACTCTGTTCTTAGCCCTGCGGCAATGGAGACGCTGACAATAGTCGCATACAATCAGCCTGTAACAAAGGGCTTTGTCGAACACGTCAGGGGAGTTGACTCCTCGGGAGTTGTAAATTCTCTCGTAGATAAGGGTTTGCTTGCAGAAGCGGGAAGACTTGACCTGCCTGGCAGACCTATTGCATACAAGACGACGGACAATTTTCTCCGTTGTTTCAGGCTGTCAAGCCTGGACGATCTGCCGCCTATCCCTGATAAGCAGGAGCAGATAACCATTGACGAGATAACAAAAGAGAATGATACGGAAGAATAAAGTATGACCGTGAGGGGAGATGATAACGATAATTGTTTTATGGATACTGCTTGGTATTATAGCGGTTATTGTTATCCTGCTGCATTTTTCCATTACGGCACAGATAGATCTGAATAAAAAAGGCTTTGATCTTAAAGTGCGGTATATGTTTTTTGACATTTATCCACGAAAGCCTAAGAAGAAAAAACAGAAAAGATCAAAAAAAGCTGAACTGCCTGAGGATAGTTTTGATGATTTTGAGGAGTTTGAGGACAATATTGAAGAAAGCTTACCTATCCCACAGATTGATGATACGCCTGATAAAACAGGAGAAGTGTCCGAGCAAATTGTTGAAGCTAAGCCTGAAAAAATAGAAAATAATGAAGCAGATGAAAATGTCAGCGTGGCTGAGATAGAGGATAAGCAGGAAGATATCTCTGATATTGATATTGATACCAATGTTGAAGCTGGTGCAGAGGACAAACCCGAGAAAATAACTGTGAAGCAGGAGAAAAAGGGCTTTGCCGGAAAGCTTTTTCATAAAAAGGATAAGGGTGAAAAGAAGCCGGTTTCCAAATCTAAAGAAAAGAAAAAAAGCAAGTTCTATGAGCTGAAAGCGCAGTATAAAAAGGTGAAGCCTTATATTCCAATGGGCTGGAAATATTTCAAAAAGCTTCTGAAAGCTATACGCTTTACAGACACAAGGATAGTTCTTGACGTTGGAAAAGAGGACGCTTACGAAGCGGCTATGCTATACGGCAAGGTGCAGGCAGGGCTTTTCAATACCATTGCAATACTTGCGGGTGTTTTTACAGTAAAGCTTAAAAAAGCTGATGTGAACTGCATTTTTGATGAAAAAAAGTTCGGATATGACGTTCATACCCTAGTCAGGGTAAGACCAAGCACTTTTATAGCAATAGGGTTTTGCACGGGCGTTAATTTTCTTAAAATATATCTTTCAGGCAGACGTAAGAAAAAGCGTGCTGCCAAGCGCCGCAGTAAAGAGCTTGCGGCTAAGAAGAATGAAGTTAAAGCAACAAATTGAAATACGAAAGGTTGAGAAAAATGAGCGAAAGTACAAAGATCGAGGGACTTGTTAAAACTGCAATGGACAAGGTCCGTGAAATGGCAGACTGCGAAACTGTTGTGGGCAAGCCTATCGTTACCGCAGATGGTACTACTATAATCCCAGTTTCAAAGATATCAGTGGGCTTTGCATCGGGTGGCTCCGACTTGCCAACAAAAAGCACAAAGGAAACGTTCGGCGGTGGCTCAGGAGGAGGAGTAACTATCCAGCCTATCGCTTTTATCGCTGTTTACAAGGGCGAAGCAAAGCTTTTACAGCTTTCAATGAATGCGACAAAGGAAAACGCTATCATAAATATGGTACCTGAGGTAATAGATAAGATAACAGATTTTCTTGGCAAAAAGTCTGACGACGAGGACTAAGACGAGGAATAATTTTACTGAATTTTAAAAGCACAAGTGAGCAAACTAATCCTTGAAATTGATTTTAAGGGTGTGGTTTGTTTGAAATGCGTGACGGTATTTATTTGTACGGTCATGATGATGTGCTTTTGCTGTATGAATGTCAGCGCTGACGATCTCAGTGAGATATCCGCGAAGAGTGCTATAGTTATAGACGGTGAAACAGGTGATGTGCTGTTCGAGAAAAACGCCTATGAAAGGCGTCCGATGGCAAGCACTACCAAAATAATGTCTGTGCTTCTTGTGCTTGAAAGTGGTGAAGATCTTGACAAGCAGTTCGTGGTAGACAGCGAAGCTATAAAGGTCGAAGGCTCGTCCATGGGTCTTCAAGATGGTGACAAAGTCACTCTACGCGATTTATGCTGTGGCATGCTTCTTCCAAGCGGAAATGATGCTGCAAATGCTGCTGCGGTAAGAGTGGCAGGAAGTATCGGCAAGTTCGTTCAGCTTATGAACAAAAAGGCTGAACAATTGGAGCTTAATGATACTCATTTTGTAACGCCGTCAGGGCTTGATGATGATACAGATGAGCATTATTCCACTGCAGCGGATATGGCAAAGCTTGCAGCGGAAGCAATGAAAAATGAAGATTTCAGGGCTATATGTCACCTTGAAAAGGTTGAGTTGTGCTATGGAAACCCACCGTATGACCGCTGGCTAATTAACTCAAACAAGCTTTTAAAAAGCTGTGAGGGTATTGTGGGCGTAAAAACGGGGTTTACGGACAAGGCGAGGAGATGTCTTGTTTCAGCCTGTGACAGAAAGAATAAAGAGCTTATATGCGTTACCTTGAATGCTCCTGATGATTGGAATGATCACTCAAAGCTCTATGATTATTGCTTTGATTTTGTATCTAAACAGAAGCTTCCACTGGATAAAAGTAGTTTTGATGTTGCAGTTGTTGGCGGAGTGAACGACAGTGTGAAATGTAAGGTAGGGCATACAAGTGCAGTGCTTTTGAACGGCAGGGCTTACAAAGTCAAGATAAAGATATATCTGCCAAGGTTTGTTTATGCGCCTGTGAAAAGTGGAGATAAAATAGGGCTGGCATTGTTTTACTACAATGATGTGGAAATAGCCCGAACGGATATCACGGCGGTGGAAGATGCGATGCTTGCAGAGCCTGAAAAGCCAGATATATTCCACTATTATCTAGATAAGCTGAAAAAATTGTTTGCATAACGGCTCAATGTGAGCCGTACATAAATAAGGAGAAAATATGGAAAAGATTCGTATACAGAAAATAATGTCTGACAGTGGTGTTTGTTCAAGAAGAAAGGCAGAGGAGTATATCTCACAGGGAAGGGTAAAGGTCAATGGCAGACCTTGC
Organism: Ruminococcus sp. RTP21204st1_B2_RTP21204_210225; assembly: GCF_040914135.1. Lineage (NCBI taxonomy): Bacteria > Bacillati > Bacillota > Clostridia > Eubacteriales > Oscillospiraceae > Ruminococcus > Ruminococcus sp. RTP21204st1_B2_RTP21204_210225. Next base: position 51,857 of record NZ_JBCPGA010000015.1, read on the forward strand.
AAGCTTGGCGACAAGGCTTTGGCAGGCAAGGATATAATCACCCTTGACGGGGAAAAAATATATGTTGCCAAGAAAAGACAGCTTTATTATATCATGCTCCATAAGCCAAGAGGATATGTTACCACAATGAGCGATGAGCTTGATAGAAAGTGCGTAACCGAGCTTCTAACAAAAGTGCCTGAAAGAGTTTATCCTATTGGCAGACTTGACAAGAACTCAGAGGGACTGTTACTTTTCACAAATGACGGAAATTTTGCCAATGATATCATGCACCCTTCAAGGCATGTCGCTAAGACTTATCGTGTTACAGTAAGACCTGACATAAACGATGAGCAGCTCATAAAGCTTGCTTCAGGAGTTGAAATAGACGGCAAAATGACACAGGAGTGTTCAGTTGTTGTGCTCGACAAACAGCCTGGCAGGGTTGTGCTTCAAATGACTATCCATGAGGGCAGGAATCGTCAGATAAGAAAAATGTGCGAAGCTGTGGGACTTGAAGTCGCAAGACTAAAGCGCACTGCCATCGGTCCGGTTAAACTGGGTATGCTAAAACCAGGTGAGTATAGAGAGCTTAAACCTGACGAGCTAAGGGCTTTAAGAAATGCTATCACCAAAAAATAACGCTTATCGAGGGTCTCTTTTTGTCAGGAGGCCCTTTGCTATTGTGCAAAATGCTTAATAATATGCGTGTATCGATATTGATTATGCTACTAAACGTAAAATATGCGGAAATAGGTCAATTTACTCTTGTAAATTTGGCGAAAAAATAGTATAATATTAAGTGTATAAATATGATAAAATCCAGTAGTTTTGCGTTATTTTATCACAAAAATTATTTGAATGGAGGAAACTGTATGTCTGATTCAATTTCTACTCTTGCTGAGCTTAAAGCTGCGTCGCAGACTCCTACTGCTGCAAGAAACAGGCTGACATATTTGTTTGACGAAGGAAAATTTACAGAGCTTGACGCTTATGCTGCTGCGGGTGACTCCCTTGCTGGAGTTATTACTGCTTTTGGCTATGTTGAGGGTAATCCTGTATATGCTTTTTCTCAGGACGTGACTGTTAAGGACGGTGCTTTGACAGAGGCACAGGCAAAGAAGATAGCAAAGGTTTATGACCTTGCTGCTAAGACAGGAGTTCCTGTTGTCGGAATATTCGATTCTTATGGTGCTGACGTAAGCGACGGTTCAAAGGCTCTCAATGCTTATGGTGAACTGCTTATGTGGACTTCTAACCTTTCAGGTGTTGTTCCTCAGATAGCTGTTGTCGCTGGCACTTGTGCAGGCTGTGCAGCAATGCTCGCTGAGTCTGCTGACTTCACTGTTATCGCAAAGGATGCTGAGCTTTATGTTGCACCAAATGCAAACATAAAGAACTCTGCTGAAAATGCTGCTGAAAACGGCACTGCTGCTGTTGTTTGTGAGGACGATAAGGCTGCTGTTGAGGCTGCAAAGAATATACTTACAAAACTTCCACAGAACAACCTTTCACCAGTACCAATGTATGAATTTGCTGATCCAACTGAGGCTGTTGGTGATGACGCTGACGGCATTGCAAAGGCTGTTTGCGATGGTGAAAGTGTAACTGAGCTTAATGCTGAGTATGGCAAGGCTTCTTATACAGCACTTGCAACACTTGGCGGTGCTACAGTCGGCGTTGTTGCTACTAACAAGACAGGCGACAAGCTTACGTCTGCTGATTGCTCAAAGATCGCAAGATTTGTAAGAACTTGTGACGCTTACGCTATCCCTGTTGTAACTTTTGTTGATACAGAGGGCTTTAAGGCTGATGATGATACTGAGGCTTACGGTGCTGTGAAGGATATGGCTAAGCTGTGCCACGCTTACGCTGAGGCTACTACTATTAAACTTGCTGTTGTTACAGGTAAGGCTTATGGTCCTGCATTCATCGCTCTTGCCGGCAAGGGTTCAAATGCTGACCTGTCATTTGCTCTTGATACCGCTGTTATCTCTGCACTTGCTCCTGTTACTGCTGTTGAATTCCTTCAGCATGACGAGCTTAAGGGTGCTGCTGATCTTACTGCAGCAAGAAACACTCTTGCTGATAAGTTCGCTAAGGAGAATGCCTCTGCTGCTGTTGCTGCAAAGAACGGCTGTGTTGACGGCATAATCGCTAAGAACGAGATCAGACAGACACTTATGGATTCTATCGAGGTAATGGCAGGAAAGAGAATTTCCAGACTGCCTAAGAAACACAGCAATATTCAGTTGTGATAAACATATCAAATTAAAAAGATTGGTGGTTTTTTAAGATGAAAAGATATAATATTACAGTAAACGGAAAAGCTTATGACGTTGCAGTTGAAGAAGTTGGCGGAAGTGCCGCTGTTGCTCCTGTAGCCGCTGCCCCTGTTGCAGCCGCTCCTGCTGCTCCAGCTCCAGCCGCTGCACCTGTTGCGGATGGCACAAAGGTAACAGCTCCAATGCCTGGTACTATCCTTGACATCAAGGTAGCTGTGGGCGACACTGTTAAGTCTGGTCAGGCTATTTGCGTACTTGAGGCTATGAAAATGGAAAATGACGTTAACGCTCCTTGCGACGGTAAGGTACTGAGCGTTAATACAACTAAGGGCTCTGCTGTTGAGACTGGTGCAGTTCTTGCTGTTATCGGCTAATAACATTCCTGAAAAATAACGAAAGGATCGATTTAAAATGGCAAAGCTTAAAATAACTGAAACTGTCCTCCGTGACGCTCATCAGTCACTTCTCGCTACAAGAATGTCAATGGACGATATGCGTGAGATACTTCCTGAGATCGACAAGATTGGTTTTTATTCTGCTGAGTGTTGGGGCGGTGCTACATTTGACTCATGTATCAGATTCTTAAATGAAGATCCATGGGAAAGACTTCGTATACTTAGAAAAGAAATGCCTAACACAAAGCTCCAGATGCTTTTCAGAGGTCAGAATATGCTTGGCTACCGTCACTATGCTGATGACCTTGTTGAGTATTTTGTACAGAAGTCTATTGCAAATGGTATTGATATCATCAGAATTTTTGACGCACTGAACGATATCAGAAACCTTGAAACAGCTATCAAGGCTGCTAAGAAGGAAAATGGTCACGCTCAGGTTGCTATCTCGTACACACTTGGCGAGGTATTTACTCATGAGTATTACATGAACTATGCAAAGCAGATCGAGAATGCAGGTGCAGATTCTATCTGTATCAAGGATATGGCGGCTCTTCTGACTCCATATGAGGCTGAAACACTTGTTAAGGACCTCAAGTCAGCAGTTAAAATTCCTATCCAGCTGCATACACACTATACATCAGGTCTTGCATCTATGTGTATCCTCAAGGCAGTTGAGGCTGGCGTTGACGGCGTTGATACAGCAATGTCACCACTTGCTCTTGGTACATCTCATGCACCAACTGAGTCTATAGTTGCTACATTCAAGGGCACTGAGTATGACACAGGTCTTGACCTTGTTAAGCTCAACGTGATAAGAGATTACTTCATGAAACTCAGAAAGAAGTACATCGACAATGGTCTGCTTGACCCTTCAATGCTCGCTACAAATACAAATGCACTTCTGTATCAGGTCCCTGGCGGAATGCTTTCAAACCTCCTTTCACAGCTGAAACAGGCTGGCAAGGCAGATCAGCTTGACGACGTTCTCAAGGAAGTTCCAAAGGTTCGTAAGGACGCAGGTTATCCACCACTTGTTACACCTACATCACAGATCGTTGGTACACAGGCTGTGTTTAACGTAATCATGGGTGAGAGATACAAGACAGTAACTAAGGAGTTCAAGGGACTTGTTAAGGGTGAGTACGGTAAGACACCAGTTGCTATCGACCCTGAGTTCCAGAAGAAGATTCTTGGCGACGAAGAGCCTATCACTTGCCGTCCTGCTGACCTTCTCCAGCCAGAGTTTGAAACAATGAAGAAAGAGGCTGCTGAGTGGACAGAGCAGGAGGAAGATATCCTCACATATGCAATGTTCCCTAAGGTTGCACCTAAGTTCTTCAAGGACAGACGTGATAGAAAGTACGGCGTTGACGGTAAGCACTCAGACGCTGAAAATAAGGTTCACCCAGTTTAATAACAATTATCCCACAGTTTCGGCTGTGGGATTTTTTTGTCTGTGGCTCTTGAAAAATCTGTACATTTGTGCTATAATAATTGTACACTTTCTCAGGAGGATGCTAATATGAATAAAAAGGAAATAAATGAAATAAAGAAAAATTTTAATGACGATTGTGGCTTTTTCACTGTAAACCACGTTGTTACGGCTTTTGTGGACGCTGAGAAAAACATAAAGTGCAAGACCAATCAGCTTTACAATACTATTCCGCAGGACGAGGCGGAGCTGATAATGATAAACCTGAAAAAGGTACTCAGCGGTTCTATCGGCAAAAATCTGCTGGAATATTCGTTTCCGAAGGACGCATATCTTGAGGGTGGCGCACAGCCTTTCATGTATGAAACATTGCAAAGCAAGCTGCTTGATGAGGAAAAGGTTGATAATTTTCTCAACGCCATAGTTGAAAAGGTGGAGTATGTGTCTACATATACTATTTTCATGGCACATTGTACATATTCTGTGCTGAAAAAGAACAAAATGGACGAGTTTGAGGACGAAGCTGACACCGATTACAATTTTATAGTGACGGCGCTTTGCCCTGTAAACCTGCGTATTGACGGGCTTGTGTATGATGAGCAGGACAACTCTATCGCTAAGAAAGAGTCATGCGACAGAATTGTTGAACTGCCAAGTGACGGCTTCCTGTTCCCTATTTTCAATGACCGTGCACCAGATATCAACGGAGTGCTTTACTACACGAAAAACGCCAAAAAGCCGAACACTTCCGTTGTGGAAGAGCTTCTGGGTTGTGAGTTCTCAATGACCTGTCAGAACGAAAAGGAAACTTTCAAGGATATCCTCACAAGCGTTGTGGGCGATGAGCTTGACTATGATCTTATCACTGCTGTGAATGACAAGATTTCCACATTTGTTGACCAAAATGCTCATGAAACTGAGATACCGACAATTGACGAACATAAACTTTCGTCCATTCTGTGGGAAGCTGGAGTTAGTCAGGATAAGCTTGATAATCTTCCTAAAGTTTTTGACGCTGCGGCTGGCGGGAAGCCACTCACAGCGGTAAACCTTGTGGAGAAAAGGACCGTAGTTTCTGCTCCAAGCATAACCGTAAATATTGGCAAGGACGCAGTTGACAAGGTAAAAACTCAGATAGTCGATGGCAGAAAGTGCCTTATAATCAATCTTGATGACCCTGAGATAGAGGTCAACGGACTTGAAACTACAATAAAATAAGCACAAAAAAGGGGCTGTAAAAAAAGTCCCCAAGAAAAAAGGCTGCGATCTTGCCAAAAAGCAAGACAGCAGTCTTTTTTTGTG
>NZ_JBCPGA010000016.1:0-50098 GCF_040914135.1 Ruminococcus sp. RTP21204st1_B2_RTP21204_210225
AATTAGACTTTTTTCTTACTTCTAGTTTAGTCTATTTGGTGTTCGTTGGGTAGGGTGGGAGATTATTTGGCGGGGACGAATATCCACCTGCTTATTGTAAATAACAACAAAATATGATATAATTATTACTGATAAATTAACTTTTAGGAGATAACTGCTATGACGAATGAATACATAAAACCGCCCGTTGAAATACGCTACAAAAATGAACTTGACGCCTTAAAAAGTGTTGATATTGGCAAAAAGCCTGAAAATTGGGTGCTGTCGCCAAAGGCTGTGCGAACATTTATATTAGGCGGAATCATCAAAACTGCCGATGGTAAAATGCAGATAAAGCGTAAATTCTATGGCAATGACGCACTTGTTGAGCGCTGTATAATCACCCTCGCTGGAAACCGCGGACTTATGCTGGTGGGTGAGCCAGGCACTGCTAAAACTATGCTCTCTGAGCTTCTCTCTGCTGCCTGCTGTGGCATAAGCACAAACACAGTTCAGGGTACGGCTGGAACTACCGAGGATATGATAAAATATAGCTGGAACTATGCCATGCTTCTTTCAAAAGGTCCTTGCCGTGAAGCCCTTGTGCCTGCTCCCCTGCTCATAGGCATGGAACAAGGCATTTTCGCACGATTTGAGGAAATAACTCGTACCCCTGCTGAGATCCAAGATAGCCTTATTTCTGTAATGAGCGACCAGATACTCAATATCCCTGAGCTTGAAAACGAAGGACTTGTTTTCGCCAAGCAAGGATTTAATATAATCGGTACTGCAAACACCCGTGATAAGGGCGTAAATGAAATGTCAGGTGCTTTGAAAAGACGTTTCAATTTTGAGACTGTCGAGCCTGTTCGTGACGTAAGGCTCGAAAAAGAGATCATTATCCGTGAAGCACAAGACCTTGCAAAAACAGGTCATATCGACCAGCCTATAGACACTGACGCTGCTGAACTTCTTGCTGTCACATATCATGAGCTTCGTGAGGGCGTTACCTCAGAGGGAACAAAGCTTGAAAAACCAAACGCCGTTATGAGTACAGCCGAAGCTGTGTCCGTTTTCTATCAAACTATGAGCAGTGCATATTATTATGGTGACGGAAAAACTGATCTCAAAGAGCTTACGCAGAATCTTTTAGGAGCAGTTTGTAAGGAAAACAAAGACGACCTTGAAAAGCTCAAAAGCTATTTCAGGATCGCTGTTAAGGAAAAAAGTGCAAGTGAGGGAGGCATATGGACAGAATATCTGGATACAGCCAAGTATCTGAAATAATATCTTTTGACTATTCTCAGCCATTTCTGCTTTTTCCTGTAAGACACCACAGCCCTGTCTGCTCGTGGCAGCTCATCAGAGCAATTAAAGAATATCAGCCCGATGTCATACTTATAGAGGGTCCTGAAAATGCCAATGATATGATAGGTGTGTTGACGGACGAGAGAACTAAGCTCCCTGCGGCTTTCTATTATTACTACAAGGACAGAAAAAAGCTTATCAGTGATGAAGCCGAGGACTATAAATGCTACTACCCTTTTATCTATGCTTCACCTGAGTATAACGCTCTGAAAACAGCCGCAGCCATGGGGATAGAAGCACGCTTTATAGATCTTCCCTACAGCGAGATACTTATTACCACAGCCGTAAATAAAGGCCTTCGCAGTAATAAGGACAAGCACAGCTACACTGATGACAGCAGACTTATATACAGCAAATTCTGCAAAAAGCTTTGCGAGAAAACAGATCTAAGGACCTTTGAAGAGTTCTGGGAGAAATATTTTGAGATAGAGGGACTCAGACTATCTGTACAAGATTTTGTACAGCAAATGTACACCTACTGCATTATCACACGAAATGACGAAACACAAGATGATCTTGCGGCAGACGGCACTCTTGCAAGAGAAAACCATATGGCTCTGCGTATCAAAGAAGCACTTAAAGATAACAAAAAAGTCCTTGCTGTAACAGGTGGATTCCACAGTTTGGGACTTTATGAGCTTTTGAAAAGTGATAATATCCAAAAAGAAAAGCTTCACAAGCTCTCTCAAAAAGATGAGGGCTGTTTCCCCGTAGCTTATTCTTATGAAGCAGCAGACGCTCTCAGTGGATATGCCTCTGGTATCCAGCGTCCTTATTTTTATGATTGCGTGATGAACAAGCTAATTCACTGCGATGACCCGGCAGGTGTTTACAGCGACACAGTTCTTGACCTGCTCATAGGTACAGTGAGAGCCTGTGATAAACATGATATCCCAGTGTCAATGGCTGACGCTTCCGCAGCGCAGTCTATGATGAGTGGACTTGCCGCACTTCGTGGCTGTCATGAATGTGGACTTTACGAGCTTGAGGACGCCATAACCTCGTCATTTATCAAGGGAGAGAAAACAATATCCTCCGCCCTGCCTATCGACCTTATGCACAAACTTGCCACAGGCGACAAGACAGGTCATATAGGTGATATAAACCACGTTTCTCCGCTTATCGCTGATTTTGAAGAACAGTGTAAAAGGTTTCGACTTAAAATAAAAACAGTAACCCCTAATAAGACGGAAGTTTCACTTTTTACCACTGCAAACGGCATGGAACTAAGCAGATTTTTCCATAGAATGGTGTTTCTAGGCACAGACTTTGCCCAGCGAACAAAAGGACCTGATTTGCATAGGCGAAAAGACAGAAGCCGTGTCCGTGAAGAATGGGTATACAAAAAAGTTCCTGCCACAGACGTTGCTCTCATAGACCATACTGCCGACGGCTTCACCATTGAAGAAGCCTGCCGCACCTGTGCTTCAAGAACACTTCGCCATGAAAAGCACTGTGATGTTGCGGCGCATATCCTTGTGGACTGCTTCCAAATGGGCTTAGAACTCTCTGAAGATGACAAGGCTTGTGTCGAGAACATTCTTAACTCAGACGGTGACTTTTTCTCTGTAGGCAGAGGTCTAAGGCATTTTATCACTCTTATGGAACTCCAACAGCTTTATAATACCGAGTTTTCCGCCGCAGAAAATTGTGCAAAGCGGTGCATGACAAGGATAATCACAGCACTGCCTGATATGGCGTCGGTGAAAGACGACCACATTGCAGAATGTGCAGCGATAATGTACGCAATGCAGAAAGCTGTCACTGACGGCTTTAGAGAATATCGTCAGGACTATGAAAACGCCCTGCTTTCCCTCTGCGGTAAATCTGATAAAGACCCATTTGTTTACGGCACAGCACTTGGCATACTTTATGCCTTTGACCCCCACCGCCGCAAGCTTGCTGAACAGGCAATGTCAAGCTATCTCAAAGGCGACAGGAATGTTCAGATACAAGGAGCGGAGTTTCTTCACGGACTTTTCAATGCCGCCCGTGATATCATCATGACGGACGATTCTTTCATCAGAATGACAGACACGCTTATCTGCGGACTTGACTATGACGATTTTATAGAGATACTTCCCTCCATGAAGCTTGCTTTCAGTTGTTTCACACCCTATGAAATACAGCAAACAGCCACCGCTGTCGCAAAGCTTTATGACGCTGACAGTGCTGAGCTTCTTACGGAAAAACCTATGAACGAAAGGCTATATAGCTTCGGTTGGGAAATAGATAAAGAGATAGTTAAACTTTTGTCTGAGGAGGAAAAGCCATGACAGATGAAAACAAAGCCATATCCGTCAACCGCTGGCGGCTCGTGCTGGGCGGAATGTCTGACAAAAGCCTTTCCTTTACCGGTGACAAAGCAGAGATAACAACGTTTCAGGATATGGAAAAGCTACTCGATTATCTCTATAGCCGTGCGCAAGGTGACGATGTAAGAAACGAGAACAACAGGCAAGGCGGCCAGGGTGGCAGTGTGCTAAACGCCGCAGAATGGATAACAAAAGTCAGAACGCTTTTTCCAAAGCAGACCGCCGATGTGCTTGAACGTCAAGCTTTGGAAAGGTTCAACATGACCGAGCTTCTTACCGATAAAAAGGTTCTTGAAGAAATGAAGCCTGATATAGCGCTGCTTAAAACTATCATTCAGCTCAAACATCTCATGAACGGCGAGGTGTTGCAGGCGGCTGTAAAAATAGCAAAACAGGTGGCAGACGATATCAAACAAAAGCTTGATATGACCATAAAGCGAAGCCTTACAGGCAGGCTTGATAAAAACACATCGTCAGTTATGAAATGCTCTGCAAACCTCGATTTCAAAAAGACTATCCGCCGAAACCTGAAAAACTATGACAAAGCAAGCAACCAGCTTATACTGAAAGATATCTATTTCAGTGGACGTGTGAAAAAGCATAACAAAAAGCGCATTATCATAGCCATAGACGAAAGCGGTTCAATGCTCGGTTCAGTCATCTATAGTGCAGTAATGGCGCAGATAATTTCCGAACTGCCATTTGCAGAGGTGAAGCTCATCATATTTGATACAAGCATCGTTGACCTCTCAGACCATGCAGACGACCCTGCTCAGACAATAATGAGCGTTCAGCTTGGGGGAGGAACGGATATTGCAAAAGCCCTTACCTACTGCGAAAGCCTTATCATTACGCCCCGTGACACTTGCGTTATCGTGGTAACAGACCTCTACGAGGGTGGCAGTGAAGCACAGCTTATGAACGTCAGCAAAAATATAATCACAAGCGGCGCACATCTCTCATTCCTTACCGCCCTTGATGAAAATGCCGACCCTGCCTATGACAAGGCAACAGGTCAGAAGCTTGCAGATATGGGCTCATTCGTTGGCGGTCTTACCCCTGATAAGCTTGGGGATTACATCGGAAAAATATTTGCATAGGAGATGACATCTTGGACGTGATCGATAAACAGCTTGACATTGCAAACGAACAAACGCTTATTGAGCTTTCAAACAAGGGCATTTACAAACGTGCGTTGAAGGAATCCAAAAACATGACCCTTTCGGCTGAAAAAATCCATGAATGTTACATAGTAAAATTAGACGGTGAAACCTGCACCATAAAATCACCACTTGATGAAAGTCAATGCAGTTGTGTTTCAAGAGGAATGTGCAGGCACATTATCACAGCCATACTGCTTTTGAAAGCACAGCTTCCACAGTACGACGGCGAGGATATCACTCCAGAGGTCATAACCTCCGAGCCTGAACAAGCAGAAATTGAACTCCCCGACCAACCTGAAATAAATTCGCTTTCTCAGGATACCCAGAAAAAGATAAAAGAATGTGCCGAACAGTGCATAAAAATAATGTCTGGAATATTTACCCGAGGTCTTGTAAGAGCCGAAGAGAGCGACCCCGATAATTTTGAGCTTGCCGCAGTTTCCTGCCATGCTTTGAGAATGGCTGAGGCAGAAAGACAAATGCGTGAACTTGGCAGCCGACTTAAAGACTGTGTTTCAAGGCGAGCTTCATTCAGTCCACAGGTATTCACTCACAAAATGTTTGAATATGCTGACAGCATGAACAAGCTTATAAAAGCCGACATCACAGAAGAAATGCTCGGCACCTTCCGCAGAGAATACACCGACTATGAGGGGACGCTCCAACTCCTGCCTATAGGCACAAGAAATGTCAGTGGCGAATACACTGGCTGTATCTACTATTTTCTCAATAAAAACAGAACTTCGCCCCAGCGCTTTTTTACCTACAGCGATCTGCGCCCCACTTTCTATGAAAAAAAGCAAAGACGATTTGCCGAAAGCACAACTGTATGGGATCTTGACAGCTCTCTAAACATCTATATGTGCACAGAGCTGAAGCTTGAAAACGCCAAGGTGAGCATGGGGCATTTGTCCTCATCGTCAAAGACCAATGCCATAGGCGCAGGTCCTGCACAGCTAAACTGTTTTGCCCTCCGTGAGCTTATTGTCAGCGATTTCAAAGAGCTTGCGGAAAAGATCTCCGCAAACAAAAGCGACGAGGAGACCGACCGACTTTATTTCGTTCACCCCAAAGAGTGCGTCGCTTCATATTTTGACAAGCACACTCAACAGCAGATTTTTATTATAAAAGACGGCTGTGATAGACAAATATCTGTCACCGCAAAATACACAGCAGAAAATCGTGAATTTATTTCCACGCTTGAAACCATAGGTGGCAAAATGCTAAAAGAAAAGCACAAAAACTACGTCCTGCTGGCTCAGGGGTATATCGACCACGGCAGGCTAACGCTTTTCCCAATAGAGGTCTATGATTTTATTGATCCGCCTGACAATGTTCCTGTACCCGTCGAGAATGATACAGACCAAGACTATGGAATGTGTAGTGAGCTTCTTGACACCACCGAAGAAACCTACAAGAGGATAGTCACGGCAATGGAGTGCGGAGTGAACTCTGTTATTACAGACGAACACGCTCAAAGCATACGCCAATGCGGACTTGAAGAACTTGCAAAACGTTATGAATGCTTCACAAAGCTGTGCGAAAATGCAAGACACACCACCGCAGACAAAAGCCTTGATATCTTCACTGCCGCAGGCAACACAATGCGGTATATCAGACTTTGCACACAAAAATTAGCACTGTTCAGTGCGATAAATAATATGGAGGAGAAAAAATGATCTACAACGAAAGCACCAAAAGCTTTATAAAGCTTGAAACCGCCCTAAAGGAGCTTGGTTTTGACCAGCAGACCATAGACCTTGCCATTGAATATCTTGACATCACAAAGCCAAGAAACAATGACCTGATGAGAAAAATTACAACAAGATACTATCCAAAACTCATGCAGTATAGTTATCGTGAAAAGCTTATCAAAGCTGTAAAAAGTGAGATATCAAATTCAGATAGTGAGGAGCTTAAAGACCGTTATATTATTTTCAGTTCAATGGCAACGGGTCCATATTTCCGATATATGACAGATGCGCTGTCTGGCAATGCCTATATATATTCCGAAAACAAAGCCATGTATATGAAGCCGCTCACTGATTTTTATGGTGAGAACGCAGAAGCAGTCTGGATATCAACCGAGATCTCAAACCGCTCAAATGATTCTATCAGCGTTTTCACTGTAAATCATCCTATCTATTCCGCAGACGATGCCATAAGAACATTCAACTTCGTTAGCCCTGACGATATCATAGCACAGCTTCTCCTGTGCGTTTACGCATTGGACGCAACCGAGCTGCCTAAAAAGAGCCTGCTCGGCAAAACAAAAATTCCTGATACAGCCGAAATTGCCATAAAAAAGCTTTGCGAAGTAGTCGAAAAAAAGCCCAAAACAACTACAGCCGTTTTCTGTCTTTTTCTTGCCGCATATGCAGAAGCGTCATATTTTGTAAAAGAATATCGTGCATTTTTCGATAAAAACATTGTGAAATATTACGACGATCTTACCCAAGGGCTGATATATATGAAGCTTTCCACCACCAGGATATTCGACCTTATCGAAGCTCAACCACAGTGTCTTACAGATAGATACATTCTGCACTTTGTCAAATCACCTGACAAAAATGGGAATTATCCAGCGCAAATGGTAAAGCTCGCAAAAGATCACCCACAGCTTTTCATAGAAACAATGAAAAACGCTCCATTTGACACAGCGATCACAATGGAGAAAATGCTCAAAGCCACCAACCCTAAATATAACGCAGAAGCAATTGGTCTTAAAGCTACCCATCAGGAACGTATCGCCAAACTTATTGCCGAACATTTCAAGCACAGTGACGAGATATACGCATATATCATGGGCAAAGCAGAAATAGACGCGATACTCCCCTTTGCAGACGAAGAAGCCTGCGAGGGCAGACATAAGCAAATGTACTATATTGTTGCATATGGAGAGGACGATTTTATCATCCGCTGTATCGCCGCCCTTTCCATAGGAGCGTCTAAAGATACAAGTGACCCCCTCCAACTTATAGGCAACGATCTTTATTATAACACCGAGTTCATCGTACGTGCAATGGTAAGATCAGGTCTACCGATAGATATAATTATAAGATCCCTTGGCTGGCAGATAGAAAGCTCTTACTGTAAAGAAGCCATCATCAAAAAGATAACCGCTGTCATGCCAGAATTTAAAGACAAAGCCACCATTATCGACGTAAGCAAAATGGCTGTGTCCAGCCGACTTTTGTATATAAGGCTTCTTGATATCGCAGACAGCAACAAGTACAAAGACGAATTTTTTGCCCTTTGTGACGATAACAGCAAGGTAATAAAAGCAGAGCTTGTGAAAGTTATATCCGCCCACAAGGATTGGCACGATGATGTTTGCAAACTTCTTGCTCAGAAAAAATCAACCAAGCGTGAAACTGCACTTATGATAATTGAAAATCAAGGTGCTGACGCCTACCGCACAGAGCTTGAAAAAGCCTATGCCACAGAAAAATCCGACAAACTAAAATCGAAAATATCTGAAATTTTGGGCAGCGAAGCAAAACCTGCCGAAATATCAGATGAAGACCTTGTGACTGCGCTCACCAAAGGCACAAAAAGCAAGAAAGTTCTCTGGCTTTTTGAACAGCCTTTTGCACCTATTCACTTCACCAATGATACAGTCGCAGAGGATATCTATTTGCAGGCTCTCCTGCTTACATATGCAAACGCCAACGAAGGTACTCTGCCACCCGAGGGCAAGGCACTTGCCAAGAAGCTCAAAGCTGATGAGCTTGAAACATTTGCCCTTGAAGTCCTGAGCCGCTGGCTTGAAAAAGGTGCAGAAGCGAAAACAAAGTGGGCAATGTATTTTGCGGCCATTTACGGCGGTGATGAAGCAATAAATTGCCTGACGGATTACATAAAAGAATGGTCGAAACAGTCATTAAATATGCGTGTTGCCCTTGCGGTTAAAGCCGTCAATGCCGTAGCTCTGAACGGCAGTTCCTATGCACTTATGACTGTAGACAATATTTCAAGAAAATATAAGAGCCGTGCGGTCAGAGCTGCCGCAGTTGACGCACTTGCCAATGCCGCTAAACAGCTTGGCTTGACAACGCAGGAGCTTGCGGACAAGATAGTACCTGACATGGGCTTTGACGAGAAAATGTGCCGCACCTTTGATTTTGGAAGCAGAAAATTCTCCGTTTATCTCACTCCACAGCTTGATATAGAAATATTCGAGGGCGAGAAAAAACTTAAAAATCTCCCTAAAATAGGCGTTAATGACGACCCTGCCCTCGCAGAAAAGGCTACTGCTGATTTCAAGGAAATGAAAAAGCAAATGAAAACTGTTGTTGACGCACAGAAACAGCGTCTTGAATATGTGCTTATGCTTGACCGTAAGTGGACAGCAGCAGCTTGGAAAGCTCTCTTTGTAAAAAATCCTCTCATGCACTGCTTTGCGATAGGTCTTATATGGGGTATTTACGAAAATGGCTGTCTTAAAACTTCGTTCCGTTATCTTGACGACGGCAGCTTTACAAACTCAGATGATGATGAGATAGAGCTGTCCGAGGTTATGCAGATAGGGCTTGTTCACCCGCTGGAGCTTACTGAACATGAAAAAGAAGCTTGGCTGGAACAGCTTGATGATTACAAGATAATACAGCCATTTGACCAGCTAAGAAGAAAGGTATACAAAGTAGCGGAAATCGATAAGAATAAGACCGCCTGCGAGATCTTCAAGAATACCGAGATAACGAACACCACTCTAGTCAACCGCATGACCAAAGCAGGCTGGTATAAGGGTCAGGCACAGGACGCAGGCTTTTTCTATGAGTTCATAAGAAATGATATCTCAGGCAAGGAGAAAGATCCCGACGGCAAGCTCATCAACATAGGCATGACCGCCGAGCTTAAATTCTCAGGAACATACATTGGCTATTACGAGATAGAGGACGTGACCGTGGAAGAGCTTTACTTCCGACTTCCCGATGCTGCATACAATGACAACATGAAACTTGGCGATGTCAATCCAAGATACTACAGCGAAGTTGTCTTACAACTTAAAAAAGCTATAAACAAGTAGGCATAACAAAAGGCAGTTCTGATTTTTTCAGAGCTGCCTTTTACTTATTTATTTTCCACAGGAAGTCCGTGATCTCCTGCAATGTGTCTGCCTGCCCTGTTCACACAATATATGCAAACAGGAACTATGTACAAGCAAGCCGCTATCCATGCCGCCTGATCTGTGAAGCAGATTGCAAGATAACCGAATTTCGGCACAAATATCATACTTACAGAAATTCGAGCTATCATTTCCGTCACTCCTGAGAATATAGCAAGTCCAGAATATCCAAGACCCTGCGTACACATTCTGCAAGTGTTGAGTATACCTAGCGTCCAATAGAAAAAGCCTGCATAGAAAAGATATTTGGCTGAAGCAGTAAGCACTGCTGCGTCTGACTTATTCACAAAGATAAGCGAAAGCTCTCTGCCGAAGAATATAAGTACAATACCGGCTATTACTCCATATGTCATGCCAACGCCAACTCCAATGCGTATACCCTTTTTGATACGCTTGAGATTTCCTGCACCGAGATTTTGGCTTGCAAAAACAGATGCACCTGTTGCAAAAGCGTCATAAGGACACATTGTGAACTGCTTTATCCTTGCCCCAGCAGTGAATCCTGACACATAAATGCTTCCAAGCTTGTTGTTAGCCGACTGCATGACCATTGAGCCGATAGCCGTTATGGAATATTGAAGTCCCATAGAAAAGCCCATTATTATAAGGTTCAGCACCGCAGGCTTTGACATCACTCTGTCCTCTTTGGTAAGTTTCAGCACGCTGACCTTTTTCATAATAAATACAGCACATAGTATTCCACTTATCGCCTGCGCAACGACCGTAGCGATAGCCGCACCCATGCAGCCCCACCTGAACACGATAACACACACAAGGTCAAGAGCAATGTTCAAAACCGTTGATATAGCAAGAAATACAAATGGCGTTTTGCTGTCGCCAACAGAACGCAATACGCTTGAAAGCAGGTTATACAAAAGTGTGAACGGTATGCCAAGAAATATCACCAGAAGATATTTATATGCGTCATCAAAAATATTCGATGGAGTTGAAAGAAGCTTCAATATCTCACTACAAAGCACCGCACAAACTGTAGTCAACACAAACGCAGTAACGGCGGTTATAACAATAGAATTGTAAAAATACTGTTTCAGCTTTTTTATGTCCCCTGCTCCGAAATGCCTTGCAATAGGCACGCCAAAGCCGCAGGCTGTTCCCATGCAGAAACCAAGCACCAAAAACTGCACACTGCTTGAAGCTCCGACACTTGCAAGAGCGTCAGAACCAAGAAATCTTCCCACGATGGCAGCGTCAATAAGATTGTATGTCTGCTGCAACAAATTTCCTAAAAGCAGAGGAAGCGCAAAGCTCATTATAAGCTTGAACGGACTGCCCGTTGTCATGTTTTTTGTCATTACTTTTCCTCCAAAAATCTAACTATCACATTTATCATCTTTAATTTTTACTATCACATTCTATCATCAATATATGAAAAAATCTATAACACAAATTAAATTTACTTTTGTGATTTTAAACAAATATAATAACAAAAAACATACATATTGCACATAAAAAGGCAAGCATATTTCAGCCTGCCTTTGTGTAGCTTACGCTTTATACGTTAAATCTGAACAGAACGATATCGCCGTCCTGCATAACGTAATCCTTACCCTCAAGACGAACAAGACCCTTTTCCTTAGCCGCCGTCATAGAGCCACAGCTCATAAGATCGTCAAATGAAACAACTTCAGCTCTGATGAATCCCTTTTCAAAGTCAGTGTGAATCTTTCCTGCCGCCTGCGGAGCTTTTGTGCCCTTTTTGATAGTCCAAGCTCTTACCTCAGGTTCGCCTGCTGTCAGGTATGAAATAAGACCAAGAAGCGAATAGCCCTCCTTGATTATTCTGTTAAGACCTGAAGTTTCAAGACCGAGGTCTGCAAGGAACATTTCCTTGTCCTCATCGTCCATGTCAGATATCTCAGCCTCTATCTGCGCGCATATCGGAAACACAGCCGAGCCTTCGGCTTTTGCAATCTCGCAAACTTCCTTGTAATGCTCGTTGCTTTCGATATTGTTTCTGAAATCATCTTCGCAAAGGTTAGCCGCATAGATAACAGGCTTAAGTGAAAGAAGCGGTGTTTCTTTAAGTATCTCCAGCTCGTCCTCTGTCATGTCATAAGAACGTGCAGGCTTGCCGCTTTCAAGATGCTCTTTGAGCTTTTCAAGGAACTCTACAGCAGAAGCAAGAGATTTGTCGCCTTTCATTGCCTTTTTAGTTCTGTCAAGCTTTCTCTCGATAAGCTCAACGTCTGAGAAAATAAGTTCAAGGTCGATAGTTTCAATATCTCTGCGAGGATTGATAGAGCCGTCAACATGAATGATGTTAGGGTCGTCAAAACATCTTACAACGTGAACGATAGCGTCCACCTCTCTTATGTTTGAAAGAAATTTGTTTCCAAGTCCCTCGCCCTTTGAAGCACCCTTTACAAGACCTGCAATGTCAACAAATTCAAGTGTTGCAGGAGTAAACTTTACAGGGTGATACATCTCAGCCAGCTTGTCAAGTCTTTCATCAGGCACCGAAACAATGCCCACATTCGGTTCGATCGTGCAAAACGGATAGTTCGCAGATTCTGCACTCGCATTTGTGAGTGCATTAAAAAGTGTTGATTTTCCTACGTTAGGAAGTCCTACCATGCCAAGTTTCATATCAATATACGCCTTTCGTTAAAATTTTACGCCATCATGGTCAAAATCATCTTCATCATCATCAAAGTCATAATCATCATAATACTCGTCTGGGTCAAAATGATCATTACAGCCACCCTTGTCTATCTTGTTGTTACAACCGATAGTAACGCCTTTCTTGATAGGCGAAACAAACAGACCAATTATAACGCCAAGGAGAAAAAGTGCAAGACCTTTCCAAAAATAGCTTACTGTGCAGTTATTTTCAGTATCGCAGTTTTCTTCAAAAATATCCATAATAATACCTCCGTCTATTCTACTGATTTTAAAGATTCTACCATATCTATCTTTTTAAGCTTGAAATGAAGAACCAAATTAACTATAAATGCAAATGCCAATGTGAGCAATGCACCAAGCACATACGCCCACCAAACAAGCTGTCTGTTGAACAGCACAAGATCGACCTCAGAAGTTATCACAACAAAATAGTGCAGTATCTTTCCTGCCGCAAGACCTACGATAATGCCCACAAGCGTCGATATCAGATTTTCTCTGTAAATATACGCTGAAGTCTCACCGTCATAGAATCCAAGCACTTTTATTGTCGCTATCTCACGAACACGCTCAGTTATGTTTATGTTTGCCAAATTGTAAAGCACCACAAACGCCAAGCCTCCCGCGCAAACGATGAGCAAAATAACAATAGCGTCAAGGCTGTCCACAGAATTAAGGAAACCTCTGCTTGAATCATTTTTAAAGCTTATTCCATAAAACTCGTCATTTGAAATAAGCTGTTCCTTGAAAGAGTTTTCATCAGTGTCTTTCTTTAGGTCAATAAAAGAAAGATTATAAACAGGCTTCTCACCGTATACACTTTCAAAATCATCAGGAGTGATGTAAATATAATGCAAAGCATAGTTCTTGCTTACTCCGCCTATCTTGAACTCTTTCTCCTCATGACCACTGAGCTTTATAGTAATAGTGTCACCCGTTTTCAGATCAAGAAGCTTTGCAAGCTTTTGTGTTATGATAACAGAACCGCTTTTCACTTCAAGGTTTGATCCATTCTCAGCAGATACAAGATCGATATAATCTCCCATATTTTCAGGAGCTTTCGGCACGATCATAGAAACAGACTGGTTTTCACTTTCATTTTCTGCAATGCCATCTGTACTCTGCATAAGCATAGATTTGTCTACCTGTGTGATACTGCTTATCTTGTCCTCCAATTGTTTCTCGTCAAAATCAGCTGAATTAAGTACCGCGATCCCATCATACAGAAATATCTCATTGAATTGCTTTTCGGCAATAGTCTTTATAGAATATTTCAAACCAAAACCCGTGACTATCAGCGCCGTACAGCCTGCCACTCCCACGATTGTCATAAAGAAACGCTTTTTATATCTCAGCAAATTTCTCACAGTGACCTTTGCAAGAAAGTCAAGCCGATTCCATATAAAATCCACACGCTCTAGCAAAACACGCCTGCCATTCTGCGGTGGCTTTGGACGCATAAGCTGTGACGGCTGCGACTTTAGTTCTTTCATGCAGGCATAAAGCACCGCCGAGCAAGTGCAAATAACCGACACCACCAAGCAAAGCGCCATATAAACAGGCTTGAACGGCGTGTCAATATCTGGAATGTTATATAAAATATTATAGCAACTATAAATTATCTTCGGAAAGATCTGCAATCCAACAGCAACGCCTATGCAGCTTCCTGCTGATGCCGCTGTTGCTGCATAGAAAAGATACTTTCCAGCTATTCTTGCCCCACTGTATCCTAAAGCCTTGTATGTACCTATCTGCGTTCTCTGTTCCTCTACCATTCTAGTCATTGTGGTCAGGCATACAAGCGCCGCCACAAGAATAAAGAACACAGGAAACACCTTTGCGATAGAGTCGACCTTCTGAGCGTCCCCATAAAATGAACTATAATCAGAGCTAGCCTCAAATCTGTCATACTGATAGAATGCAGGCGTTTTAACGGCTTCAAGTTCTTTTTTCGCTCCGGCTATCTCATCTTCTGCCGCCGCAAGCTGACCATTATATTCATCAAAAGCCGCCGTAGTTCCTGTCTTTTTGTCTTCAAGAAGCTTTCCAGCCACTTCTTCAAGCTGTTGTGCTTTTAAAAGCTGTGACCTTGCAAGATACTTTGCACTAGAACCACTCTGTTCAGCCTTATCATAAGCCTCCTGAGCTTCCTCAACCGACTTCTGCGCTGTTGCCAAAAGCTCCGTAAGCTGATTTTCGTCGCAGGCAAGCGCCTGTTTCAAGATGTCAACTTTCTCCTGAGCGACGTCAATACTGTCCTGAGCGTCACTGCTTAGTTTTTCAAACCTTGCGTTCACACTGTCCTCAAAAAACTCCACCGCCTGAACGCTCTTATCTTTCACAGCCTGCTTGTACTCGTCGGAAAACGGGTCAAGCTCGTCAGTGCCTTTGAATTTCACATAAAGCTCAGTGTAATAATCGCACACAAACTCGCTCTCAGGCACAAAAACGTTGCTTACCACAGTTCCGTTGCCCACCGTGGTCGCATCACGCTCATAGCCGATATAAAGCGGTGAAGCCACAATACCAACTATCCTGTATGTGTCAGTTGCCAAAGTATCAGTTATATTTTTTGACGAGTCAGGCTCGTTGATCTTTATCTCTCCGCCCAACTTAAAGGTGTTAGGCGAACTCATTTTTACCTCTACTGCGCACTCGCCTTTTTTTTCAGGAAGCCTGCCCTCTAGTAAAACAGGCTTATCAAGATTATTAGGGCTGTTCTCATCAACAACATTGTTGAAGGACATGAATTTCAGCACAAGGTTTTGATTTTCATGATAATAGAAAACGTCCTTAGAATATCCCGCCATAACGCCCTGAACATCATCAGCTTTTTTCACAGCCTCAACGTCCTCAGACTTAACGCCTATAGACGACATTAACTTAATATCCATAAGTCTGTTATCACTGAAATATTTCTCCGCCGTGTCTATCATATCAGGCATAGTCGCCTTGATACCAGAGAAAAATCCACAGCCAAGAAGAACTATCAGAAAAATAGAGAGAAATCTGCCCAACGAGTGCCTTATCTCTCTGACAGTATCCTTTTTCAATGCACTTTTCATGACAGACCTCCCATTTTTAATATCATTCTTCCCCGTCACTATCCGAAAAATCATCAAGACCTATCCTGCCCGATAGAATAAAATAAACAATCGCCGCAAGGACAAAAACGACAGGAGCAAAAATTATAATAGCTTTTTTAGCCCACTCAACCCCCAACGCTCCCGCAAGCATAAGACCCAGCACTCCTGAGATATCAAAAAACAAGATACAAAAATACGTCCTAAGTGCCGATACCGCAGGTGCAGTGTCCCCATCGGGGTCAGCTTTATCACTGAAAATATTTATCCTGCCTGCTGAAAACACAAGCAGAATAAACACCGTCATAGCAAGAAGACTCAGCACAAGATCCACCACATAAGGCTTTGTCCTGCCTGCCGTCATGCCCACTATCAGCACAAAGCAATCACACCCCATGCAGAACATTAGAGCCGCCGTATTTACCACCGTAAGCACTAGCTGAAAAGGCGTAAAAGGAACTTTTTTCATTTTATCTTAATCGCCGAACATTTCCTTAGAAAGCTTGCCAAGCTTCTCACAGCCGTCGATTATCTGTTTGTCTGTAGGAGTTGAGAAGTTCAATCTGAATGAAGCTGTCTTGTCAGACTCGCTTACCATGAAAGCATTGCCCGGAACAACGGCTACCTTATATTCTGCAACAGCCTTTTTGCAGAAACCAGTCATGTCACTGCCCTCCGGAAGAGTACACCAAATGAACAGACCGCCCTCAGGTCTTGTGAACTTGATCTGTGAAGAGAAATTCTTCTCGATCTGCTCTATCATAAGTTCGAGCTTATGCTTGTAGATCACTCTCAGCGAAGCAAGATGTGCTTCGATATCATTGTCCTTCATGAAGTTGTAAGCCAGCATCTGCGCCCAGATGTTTGTATGTACGTCAGCCACCTGCTTGCAGACAACTATCTTTCCGATTATCTCCTTTGGAGCGGAAATGTAGCCAACTCTGATACCAGGAGCAAGTATCTTCGAGAATGTTCTTGAATACATAACAAGACCGTCCTTGTCCATGCTCTTGATAGACGGGATAGCCTCACCCTTTATTCTCAGGTCACCGTATGGGTTATCTTCAAGTATCATAACGCTGTACTTCTTAGCAAGCTCGTAGATAGCCTTTCTCTTTTCAAGAGAAGTTGTAAGACCAGTAGGATTCTGGAAGTTAGAAATAATGTAGAATACCTTTACCTTGCCTGTAGCGAAAGCCTCTTCAAGCTCTTTCAGGTCAACTCCGTCTTCATGAAGCGTGATACCCTTAAGCTCAACATTGTAAGACTTAAACGCATTAAGTGAGCCTATAAAGCTTGGAGCTTCACAGCAAAGAATGTCGCCTGGGTCGCAGAGAACTTTACAAGCAAGCTCGTTAGCCTGCTGAGCACCGCTTGTGATGATAAGATCATCTCTCTCAGGATCAAATTCACCCTTCTTTTCAAGCTCTTTCTTAAGGAGATCTCTCAGCGGAGTGTATCCCTCTGTAAGGCTGTACTGGAGTGCACCGATAGGATTTTCCTTGAATATCTCTTCTGATATTCTATTAAGCTCGTCCACAGGGAATGCCTCAGGAGAAGGATTGCCTGCTGCAAATGAAATTACCTCTGGGTCAGAAGTAAATTTAAGTATCTCTCTGATAGCAGAAGCCTGCAAATGAGAAACCTTTTCTGAAAACTTATAAGTCATATCTTTTTTACCTCTTTTTCTTAAATATACATAATATGATTATATCACATTTTTCCTATAAAATAAAGTGTTTACGCAAACTTTTTTTAGTATTAGCACCCTAAGCTCTATTTTTGTGCAATTTAAACAACTGCATATCCACCTGACATATGGACAAACCGTAATAAAACCCACCATAACAGCATAAGATCATATAAAAACAAGTCAGAAAGCAGGTTGACAGATGAAAAGACAAGGCTTTATAAAAGGCTCAGCAATATTGCTTGCAATGGTTCTGATAACAAAAATTCTGGGACTTCTCTATAAGATACCTCTTACCAATCTTCTTGGCGGCACAGGCATGGGATATTTCGCTTCAGCATTCTCAGTTTTTACACCAGTTTTCGCCATAGTCGTTTCAGGTATCCCCTCCACCATGGCTCGCCTTACCGCTGAAAACTATGCCCTTGAACGCTTTTCAAATATGCGTCATACCAAGCGAACTGCATTTTTTCTTTTCACGATCATCAGCGCAGCCGCTGCTGCAGTAATGATACTCACCTCAGATTTTCTGTCACGCAATGTAGTCGGCGAGCCAAGTACAAAATATGCTCTCATGTGCGTTGCCCCATCTATTATTTTCTGTACCATTATGTCAGTGGAACGCGGTTACTGCGAGGGCTTGCAGAATATGATACCGACCGCTGTATCAGAAGTGATAGAAACCCTTTTCAAACTTATCCTAGGTCTTGGTTTCGCCTACGGACTAATGTATCATATCTCCGATATATATGATAAAACAGGCATGATATTCGGCACAGCCTATGAAAACTCACGTCAGGCAGCCTCCGCCGCACTTCCATTTATAGCTGCCGCAGCTATCCTAGGTTCGTCCATAGCCTCTGCGATCGCCTGTCTGTATATTCTCATATCAGGCAAGATCAAAGGCGACAGCGTAACAAAGCAAATGCTTCAAAGAGATACCATAACAGACCCCACAGGAGCAACAGCCAAAAAGCTTGTCGTCTGCTGTCTTCCGATCGCACTTATCTCAGTGATAATGACCTTTGCCAACATGATAGATATGCTCACTGTCAATCCGTGTATCAAAACAGCCATGAAAGCTTCTCCACACACATTTGACAGCCTGCTTTCTGATAAGCTCACCACCGATATGCTCCCGAACTTCATTTACGGCTCTTATACTGGTCTTGCAGTGACAGTTTTCGGTCTTGTTCCGACCATCACCGCAATGTTTGGCAAAAGCATACTCCCCTCACTTGCCGAAAGCTGTGCCAAAAACGATAAAAAAGCCATGCAGTCAGGCCTTACAAAAATGCTCATCGTCACCAGTATCATAGCCATACCCGCAGGCATGGGCATCGCAGTTTTGTCAGAACCTATCCTGCGTTTTCTTTTTGGAGGCCGTGAAACTGAGATACAGGTCTGCATAATGCCAATGTCCATACTAGGAATAGCAGTAATATTCCTTGCCATAGCAACTCCCTGCTTTGCTATCCTGCAAACTCTGGGAAAACCTCACAAAGCCATAATAATTATGTTGGCAGGTGGAATTATCAAGCTATTTCTGAACATTATACTTATAAGACAGCCCATAATAAATATATCAGGAGCAGCTATTTCTACTCTTGTATCAGAGGTTTTCATATGCGTCCTATCCGTACGCTCAGTTTGCAAAATGACGGATCTAAAACCAAAAGTGAGCGAAATTTTCGTAAAGCCCACCTACGCCGCTATTATGTGCAGTGTGACAGCCATTTTGTCACACGAAACACTTACGAAAATAGCCCATTTGCAAATAAATCATAGATTTGTGACCCTTTTTTCTATAGGAATTGGTAGCACAATGTACTTTTTTTGTTTATATTTATTGTGCGAAACGCCGAAAAATATTGTAAATTGCATATTTTCAAAAAAAAATCCGCAAAACCCTTGAAATTTTGAGCAAAATGGTTTATTATTAATAAGCACCCTTTTGGAAAGGTAATGATGTAATGAGCGATAAAATTAAGGAATTGCTTGCTAAAGACAGCTTTGATATCAATGATCTTGCGGATATCGTGGTAATTCTCAGAAGCGAGAACGGCTGCCCGTGGGATAAAGTCCAGACCCATAAGTCTATCAAGAAAGATTTTCTTGAAGAAGTCTATGAGGTCATGGAAGCAATTGACTGTGACTCTCCTGAAATGATGAGAGAAGAACTTGGCGACGTTCTTTTGCAGGTGGTTTTCCATACAGTTATCGAGACCGAAAACAACAATTTCAGACTTGACGATGTTATAACTGATATCTGTAAAAAGCTTATCATCAGACACCCACACGTTTTCGGAAGCGTAGAAGCTGACAACGTTGAAACAGTGCTTAAAAATTGGGACACTATCAAGAAAGAAACCAAGGGACAGGAAACTTATTCCGATACCCTTAAAAGCGTTCCAAAGAACTTTCCTGCACTTATGAGAGCTCAGAAGTTAAGCAAACGTGCCGCAAGAGCAGGTATCGAGTATGACAATGCTCATGATATCAGCGCACTTGAAAATGCTGTTAAGGCTCTTGAAAACAGTGCTGACAGTGATAAAGCCGTAGTTGCAAAACAGCTTGGTGAGATAATGTTCACTTGTGCTTCACTTGCAAGAAAGCTTGACCTTGACGCTGAAGAAGTGCTGACGGATACAAATAATAATTATATCGAAAAGTTTGAGAAAACAGAAAATGCTGTAAGGCAAAACGGGCAGGATATGACCGCCCTGAGCATAAATGAGCTTGACGCTTATTGGCGAGAGCAAAATGAATGAATAACTTTATTCGTTAAAAATAATTTGGAGGTAAAAACAATGACAAAGGCAGAACTGATCAATCTTATCGCAGAAAAGGGCGATTATTCAAAGAAGGACGCTGAGAAGGCACTTACAACTGTTATTGATTCTGTATCAGAGACACTTGCTAACGGCGAGAAGATCTCACTGGTAGGTTTCGGTACATTCGAGGTTAGAGAGAGAGCTGAAAAGACAGCTATCAATCCTCGTACAAAGGAGCAGATCACTGTTGCAGCTAAGAAAGTTCCTGCATTCAAGGCAGGCAAGGCTCTTAAGGACGCTGTAAACAAGTAATCTAAAGCTTATGCCACTCAGACCTAGCCTGCGGGTTAGGTCTTTTTTACTACAAAGGAGGAAAATATGCGGCTTGATAAATACCTGAAAGTCACAAGACTTATTAAACGACGTACTATTGCAAACGAAGCTTGCGATGCAGGCAAGGTGCTTGTGAACGATAAGATTGCAAGAGCTTCATATGACGTGAAAGTTGGCGACATTATCACCATAAATATGGGTCAGAAGCCTGTCAAGGTGGAAGTTCTCAATGTCACCGAGTATGTAAAAAAAGAAGAAGCAGCCGAGAATTATCGTGTTATCAGCTAAAAAAAGAGGACCGCTCAATGCGATCCTCTTAATTTTTTATCTATTGTGCATTTTATGCATTTGCACTCAGATCATAATCTGACAGATCAATATCAGAGAGATCGTAGTCATCATAATCATCATAATCACCATAGTCATCATAATCTGACTCAAGATCACCCTCTGCATTTACAAGCATATTGTAGACCTCGTCACCAAGAACTTTCTTTACATTAGCAACAAATCCGTCACTGTCACAGCCTGCAAGGTATGTATTCATCTGATCGTCATTTGTCATGTCATAGATCTTGTCGCCTGACGGAACAGTGATGTCAGAAGCCTCTGTCTTATTTCCTGTAACTGCCATTGTAACAAACTGCTTGCCGTTCATGCCAAACTCAACAGAAAGGTCAAGCTTGTCAGCAGTTGAAGCAGAAGCAAGCTCTACCCAGCCTGATACAGCCTGAGAATCAGATGTACCATTCACATCAAATCTGATAGTACCTGAGAATGCGTCACCCTCTTCTTTAAGGTCTTTGAGAGTAACCTCAGCCTCCATTGTGTCAAAGTTTATGCTCGGTGAAACTGCCATGGTAGGCTCAAGGGAAAGTCCACCGTCAGCAGAAGTCTTGTCAGCGTCTATATCTGAATCAGACGCAGTTTCCATTTTCATTGTGAACTTGCCATTTGTAACACCGTCAACAGTATTTGCAGAACCCTTGAATGATGCACTGCCCTCACTGCCCATGTTAAGGCTAAAATCAACAGCCACAACGTCGTCCTTAAGAATGGTGTAAAGAGTTGCACCCTCGCCGTCTTTTTCAAAGCTAAAGCCCGCAAAATCATCACCGCTGTAGTAAGCGTTAAATGTTGCAGTTTCGTCAAGATTATCACTTGCAAAAAGTGAATCCATAGAATCAGCATACTGTGAGATTATATCATCATATGACATACCAAGCTCTTCAGCAACACCTGACTTGCTGAACATATCTTTAAGCGTAGCGTCGTCCTTAGCCTTGTCAAGAACAGCCTTAAAAGCAGCCTTTACATCATTGCCTGAGATAGTGTATTCCTTAGTTGTATAGCTGTACTCATTTCCGTCAATGTCACCAGTCTTTTTCTCGCCGTCAACAGGCTTAGGGAAAGAGTCCTCCATAACCTTCTTGTATTCCTCCAGATCCTTTTCAAGTGCGTCAGTATCAAAATCAACATCAGCGCCCTCAGCAGAATCAAAGAGAGAATCAAGGTCAATGCCCTGTGAAGAAAGCTCACTGCCTACCTTGTCTTTAAGGCTGTCAACGTTAACCATAAGATAAGCGTCAGAAAGCTCAGGTATCTGAACATAAGCCGACTTGTTATCTCTAGAATATACAGCATTAGCAGACACAAGATTATTTCCGCCATATGTCAGCGAAACATCTGCTGCAGTGTTGCTTCCCTTCTGCTTTGTAACAGTTGTCACAGAAATAGGCTGTAAGCTAACACCTGCCTGCTCTGTGAAGCCCTCGCCGAATGAAACAGTAGCCGTTGCGTTGTAGGCAAAATCAAGTTCGCCCTTGATAGCCTTTTCAGCCGTGCCAAGAGTGTTGTTTATATTATCTGCCACCTGAGTAAGCTTAGCCTTGCCGCCCTCAGTTTTACCATCATTACTGTCTTTATTTACAAAATAATAGCCAAGACCTGAGCCAACTATGCTAAGACCCAAAACGCCTGCCAATACAGGTGTAAGCACCTTATTTTTTACCATTTTATTTCCTCCTTAAAGAAACTCATGTTTCTGTTCGTATTTAAAATATAACATACTTTTAACAATTTGTCAATAGACTAACATATTACAAATCAGCTACAAATGTCCCTAAAATAACAAAAAGAGAGGCACAAGGCCTCTCTTCATCATATTCTCTTATCAGCCAAATTCAAATCCGCCAGCCCTCACTCTGTCGATAAAGTCCCCGAGAATATCAGTATTGGTTTTGGATACCGAGTGAAGCAAATAAATTGCCCCCGGGTGAGCCGCATTCACAAGCTTTTCAAGTGCCTGCCCCTCATCAGGCTGATTGTTCACGTCCCAATCAGCGTAAGCAAAGCTCCAAAGCTCAGTCTCATAACCGCAGTTTGCCGTCACTCCAAGAGAAAATTCCGAAAACTCCCCCATAGGCGGTCTGAACACTGTCATGGTATAATCATAGTTATCCTCCATATACTTATGGAAATCCTTTATCTCCGACTCACATTCCGCCTGTCCAAGCGTCGGCATAGAATAATGGTGTACCGAATGATTTCCCACAATATGCCCCTCGTCTATCATACGCTTCACAAGCTCAGGATTTTTCTCTGCATAATCCTGCAAAAGAAAAAACGTCGCCTTGACCTTTTTCTCTTTCAGCACATCGAGGATCTTTTCAGTGTATCCATTCTCATAACCCTGATCAAAGGTCAGATATATCTTGTCATCATTATTTATAGCCTTTGCGTTAAGCTTGCCGTATTGTGCATTAAAATCAAGCGCACCAGTCGTCCTGTTCTTTTCGTCCACAAGAACGCCTTGACCATATCCGACTTTGTCATGTGAAAGCCCCGAAAGATCTATCTTTTCCTTTGCGGTTTTCTTTCCCACAGCCACAGGCTCGATGACCGCCGAGCTTGTTCCCTCTGATGAATTTCCCTCACGCATTATCACTGTCCTGCCACAAGCACTGAGCGCTACAACTGCACAAATAAGTGCCATGCAATTTCTTATCTTCATATGAAGCCCTCCGTTTTCTTATCATCTTATACTATTATGTTCAGAAAACGGCTTTATACAAAAATACGTTTCAGGTAAATTCTGACGTAAAACAAAAAAGGCGGTAAAAACTACCGCCTTTAAATATCAGTTATGACTCAAGATAGGACTTCACCAATGCCTGCAAAAGTTCATCTCTGTCAATATGACGAATAAGACTTCTGGCATTATTGTATGTTGTTATGTAGGTCGGGTCCTCAGAAAGAATATAACCTACGATCTGATTAATAGGATTATAGCCCTTCTCTTTCAGAGCGTCATATATAATTGTAAGTGTCTTTTTCAGCTCAGCCTCCTTGTCGTGCTGTACTGAAAACTCCATAGTTTGTTCGTGCATTATGCTCAGCCCCTCTGCAATGTATTAATATCAGCAATACGCCTGATATTATTATACTCCATTTGTTTCAAAATAACAAGTCCAAAAGCAAAATTTATGCACATTATACAAATCAAGCACTATATTTTTTACATTCTGAGTTCAGCACCGATAGCCTTGAGAGCTTCAAGAACTTTCTTCATAGCCTTGTCAGCCTGCTCGTCAGTAAGCGTGCCGTCATGTGAACGCATTGAAATGGAGTATGAAACAGACTTCTTGCCCTTTTCGATCTGCTCGCCCTTGTAAACGTCAAAAAGCGTTACCTTTTCAAGTATCGAGCCAACAGCCTTGCTTATAGTCTTTTCAAGAAGAGCCGCAGGGATATCGTCATCACAAACGATAGACAGATCTCTTGTTGTAGCAGGATACTTAGGCAGTGGCTTATATGTCTTCTGAGCAACACAGCTTGCCATAAGCTCAGGAACATTTATCTTGCCCACATAAGCTCTTGCGTCAATGCCGTAGTTCTCCAGAACTCTTGGGTGAAGCTCGCCAAAAATGCCGATCTCCTCACCATTTACTTTAACAACAGCAACTCTTCCCGGGTGGAAAGCATAGAACTCGTCAAAGCTACATTCAGCAGTAGCCTTTTCAAATTCAACTTTCTGTGCGCCAAGCTTAGAGAGCAGACCCTCGACAAAACCCTTTATGTCATAGAAATCAGCCTTCGTCTCAGTGTCATAGAAACCAAAACCAAGTCTTTCAGGCTCGTTAGGAAGCACCTCTCCCTCAACAGGTATATACTCGTTTCCTCTCTCGAAGATATAGCACTCAGGGTTGCGGTAGCTGTAGTTTCTTGCAAGCACTTCACATACAGACGGAATGATAGTCGTTCTCATAACGCTGGTGTCCTCGCCAAGAGGGTTTGTGATAACAACTGTCTTTCTAAGTTTTGAGTCAGCAGGAAGATTTATCTTGTCAAAATACTTAGGGGAAATGAATGAGAATGTAGATATCTCGTTAAGACCCATAGCGAGCATAGATCTCTGTATATGTCTGTCAAACTTCTGCGCCTCGGTGAGCTTAGCCTGTGCAACGCCTCTAACGATAGTGTTTGGAATCTTGTTGTAGCCGTAAAGTCTAGCAACTTCCTCTGCCACGTCAGCCTTGCAGGCAATGTCCACTCTGTACCATGGCGAAACTACCTTGCCGTCCTTTATCTCAAAGCCAAGCCTTGTGAGATATTCCACCATGTCGCTCTCAGGTATTTCAGTACCAAGAAACTTATTTATCCACTCAGGGTCAAAATCCACCGTCTTAGGTGTCTCGTCCTCGTAATTCTCATCAATGTAAGTCTTTACGACCTCACCTGCACCAAGCTCTTCAACAAGCTGGAAAGCTCTCATAAGAGCCTCATAGCACTCATGTGGGTCAAGACCCTTTTCATATCTTGCAGAAGCGTCAGTTCTCATGCCAAGCTTCTTGGCTGTAGTTCTTACGCTCGCACCGTCAAAGCAAGCAGACTCAAATACAACAGTAGTTGTATCGTCCATGATACCGCTGTATTCGCCGCCCATAACGCCTGCTACAGCAACCGGCTTTTCAGCGTCAGCAATAACGAGCATCTCTTCTGAAAGCTCTCTTACTTCTCCGTCAAGAGTTGTGATAGTTTCTCCTGCCTTAGCGTTTCTGATGTTTATCGATGCGTCCTTAACATATCTCAGGTCAAAAGCGTGCATCGGTCTGCCGTATTCAAGCATAACATAGTTTGTGATATCAACAAAGTTGTTGATAGGTCTAACGCCGCAGCCTCTGAGTCTTTCTCTCATCCAACGAGGTGACGGACCTATCTTTACATTCTTTACGATACCGGCCATGTATCTCTTGCAAAGATCAGTGTTGTGTATCTTTACCTTGAGCATATCGTTGATATCTCCATCAATGCCCTTGAACTCAGGTTTCTTGACTTTCAGCTCTGTGCCGAAAGTAGCCGCAGTTTCTCTTGCAAGACCGATAACAGAAAGGCAGTCAGGTCTGTTTGAAGTTATCTCGAACTCAACAGTTGTGTCATTGTATCCAATAGCCTCATGTATATCCTTGCCTACAGTCTTGTCGCAGTCATCGCCAAGAATGAAAATTCCGTCCTCTATAGCATATGGGAAATCGTGAACAGAAAGTCCAAGCTCGCCCAGAGAGCAAAGCATACCATTAGAAGCAACGCCTCTCAGCTTGCCCTTTGTTATCTTCACCTGCTTGCCCTCATGTAGAACAGATGACTTGTGCTTTGCAACTGGCACAAAATCGCCCTCGTGAACGTTCTGAGCACCGGTAACTATCTGAACAGGCTCGTCCTCTCCAACATCTACCTGAGTGATGAACATATGGTCAGAGTCAGGGTGACGCTCCATAGAAACTACCTTGCCCACAACAACGTTAGAAATATCCTTGCCCTCCTGCTCAAAGCACTCTACCTTTGAGCCTGAAAGCGTCAGAGCGGAAACAAAATCCTTTATCGGCATATCGCAGTCAACATAGTCTGCAAGCCATTTCATTGACAAATCCATTTATTATTCCTCCGTAATCTTATCATTTACCGCAGTTTTGTATCTTCTCATCCAAGTCCTTTAAAAACAGTGGTCTATAAATATAGAAATCCTTCCACCGCTTTATGTTCACAGTATACTTTATCCCGAAATTATCAGTTATCTCAGCTTTCATGCTGTCATTGACACCATTTGTGCTGTGAACTATGGTCTTGAACTCTCTAATATCCGTATATTTTATAAGCAGTTTAGCCTTAGGCACATACATATATCTGTCAAGTAGATAAAAGGTCTTGTATTTGAACTCGCTTCCCTCTATCTCGCTTTCCAAAGCCAGCATATCCTGAGCGTCAAATTGCTCCAGCCTTGCAAGGTTCCCTCTGTATTGTTTTACCTGCCTTTTAAATCCTCTTATTCCGATAAAAAGCAGGATACCCAGAAAAATCACCAGAAACCCACATAGCACGAGCATATCCCATGCACTCTGCTGTTCTTTTACAAGCATGACCGATAACCCACCGCCAACACCTACTATCAGCGCCATAAGTGTGCTGATAGCCGCCGACGTTACAAGCTTAGCCTTTGACGGCACAAGCTTTCTGTAAAGCCTGCTCTGGCTCATAACTTCATTCATCAGAACTGCTCTAAAAATCTCATATCGTTCTCATAAAGCAGACGCATATCATTGATGTTGTATCTGCCCATTGTTATTCTTTCAAGACCGATACCAAATGCAAATCCGCTGTAAACCTCAGGGTCAATGCCACAGCCCTCAAGTACCTTAGGGTGTACCATACCTGCGCCGAGAAGCTCTACCCAGCCCTCCTGCTTGCACATTGAACAGCCCTTGCCATGGCAGTTGAAGCACATAAGGTCAACTTCAGCAGAAGGCTCTGTGTATGGAAAATGGTGCGGACGAAGTCTTATCTGAGTGTCCTCGCCGTAAAGACGCTTCATAAGAAGCTCCAGCGTACCCTTAAGGTCAGCCATAGTGATGCCCTTGTCGATAACAAGACCCTCTATCTGGTGGAACAGCGGTGAATGTGTAGCGTCCACTGTGTCAGAACGGTAAACTCTGCCCGGTGAAATGATTCTTATAGGTGGCTTTCTCTTTTCCATTGTTCTTATCTGAACAGAAGAAGTCTGTGTTCTAAGAACAACGTTCTCATTGATGTAGAATGTATCCTGCGTATCTCTTGCAGGGTGAGATTTAGGCATATTCAGTGCCTCGAAGCAATAATGGTCTGTTTCAACCTCTGGACCGTCAACGATGTCAAAGCCCATGCCAAGGAACACTTCCTCTACCTCTTCAAGAGTAGCGTTCAGAGGGTGAGGTCTGCCTATTCTTGTTTTCTTGCCCGGAAGCGTAACGTCTATGGCTTCCTCTGTAAGCCTTACCTGCTCCATTTTGCTCTTAAGCTCTTCCTTACGCTTATTGAGAGCGTTCTCGATATCAGCTCTTACCTTGTTTGCAAGCTGACCGATAACAGGTCTTTCCTCTGCGGAAAGCTTGCCCATTTGCTTAAGTATGGAAGTTATCTCTCCCTTTTTGCCAAGAAATCTTACTCTGAAATCTTCCAACAGCTTGGCGTCATCAATATGTGAAAGTTCTTCTTTCGCACGCTCGTCAATGCTTTTCAACTGTTCTTTCATTACTTATCCTCCTATAAAAATAAGCCCTGCCCCGACTAAACAGGACAAGACTTTGAAATTCTTGTTTATACCACCTATCAGTAAAGAGCCAACACTCTCCCGTCCTTAACGCAGACAGACGTTCACGCTTACTAAAGACTATCTCTCATTCGGCATGACCACTCGCAAGTGAACTTCATTTTGTCAGGATATAAAGCCGCTTTCAGAAAACGCACACACGCCGCAGCTTCTCTCTGAAGACCCTTAGCAAAACTACTCTCTCGGTCATAGTGTTTTAAGTGTATTGATACAATAATATGTTATCACATTCCGCCTCACATTTCAAGGGCTTAACAAAAAGTTTACAACTACAGCCCATGCTTATGAAGCCTGTCCCACTTCATATCCTCCTCGGAGTAATAATCGTCCTCCTCGTCCTCTATCTTGTTGTATTCCTTGTGTGGATAACCTATCTTCTCATAAAAGTCATTGATAAGCACAAGCTTGCCCTTAGTGTCCTGAAAGCTCAGAGCTATCATACCGTCCTCAGGTACAAAAGCTTTCTCCCTGCCCTCTTTGTCCTTTACCACAAAGCTTGACTTCTCCACATTTTTCAGCACGCAAACGAGTCTGCCCTTGTTCGTCTGATAAGACTTCTCTACCTCCTCATAGTAAAGGCATATGTGCAGATAGCTTTTAGAAAGCCCCATGCGTTGAGAGTGTTCAATGTGATCCTCATATATCCTCGTGTAAACATCAGCGTCCCGTGAAAGCGAGTAATACCAGTACATAAGCCCGCCCACAGAACAATTGCAAGCCCCCAGCAGTATAAGCAGGACCTTTGCAAAGACCGCACTTGCAAACACCGCACCAATTATGATGATAACGACTCCAAGCAGGATATTCTTATACATATTCTTCTGCATTTTCCTGTGTTCTTCAATATCATGTGCCGCCTTGACCTGCCTCTCCGCCCTTGACAGCTTCGGAGGATATTCATAAACCGCCTGCAAATCATTCACCTCACAATTAGGATAACCATATGATACAAAAAATGCACAACACCCATAAGAGCATTGTACATTTTCTTATCTATTTTCAGTTTTATTATACACCTGAAATGCGCAAAAGTCAACACATTTGAATGAAATTGTGCTATATGAGTCTGCTGTTAGTAAAGCAGATACACAGCCCAACAAGGATTAGGATTTACATTATGACCGTTTGGGCAATTCTGAATATACACCACATAATAAGTATTGCCATATTTATTGTACAGATAGTCCAACTCACTCTTATAAACCTCTATTGTGTCAGAAAGACTACTTTGCGTATATGGTACTGTATATACTGCATCATAACTTGCAGTTTCGGGAGTTACACTTCCTTCTTTTAATTTAAAAAATTCTTCAAGTGTATTGAAATCTGTTCCATACTTCCAAAACTCTGTATAATGAGCCTTGATATACTCCGCTTTTTCTCTTGAATATGCTGTAAGTTCTGCCTTCATAGCATCAATATCAGCCTGTGTTATCTTATCACTTTTCTTAGTTATCGCCGTCACAACACCCGAATACTTGCCATAGTGATTATTATTCGTCTTTTTGTCGTCCTGCTTGCAAGCCCTTATCTTGAACTGATACTTTGTCGCAGGCGCAAGCTTCTTCACAGTGTAGCTTGTCCCTGTGGTCTTGCCTATCTCTTTCCATTCGCCTTTTATGTTCTGATAAATGCGGTAATTTGTACAGCCTATCTTCGTCCAAGAAAGCTTAACGCTGTCAGTGCCAACACTGCTTACCTTTAGCCCCTTGCAAGCCTGCGGATTGGTCGCCGTGTTCCAGTTTGCGGAATATTTTCCGTAAACTTTCTTGCCCTTGACAGTCTTGTATGCCCTTACTTTAAAATTTTCCCTCGTTGCATTAGGCAGCTTCTTAACTGTGTAGCTCGTACCCTTGCAATCCCCAAGCTTGTTGTACTTGCCGTTTTTTCGCATATAAACAGTGTAACCGCTCGCACCCTTTACCTTGCTCCAGTTGAGCTGTATCTCACTGTTTGAAAGCGTCTTAGATTTAAGCCCAGTTACCTTGCCAACACTCGCCGCTTCCGCAACGATAGCCGTCTGTGAGAATATCCCCATATCCTCCGCCGCAGGTACAACAGCCCCCGTGCCCATAAGCATTGCCGCCATAACAACAGCCGCCGTTTTCTTCATACCATTCTTCATAAAAAGCACCTCTCCCGATTCTCTATAATTCCCAATATATCATGGTAATATTATATAATACCATAAAGCCAAATATTTGTCAATACTTTTACAAAAAAACAAAAAAAATATTGAAAATTACAATATAAAATGTCCTGCAAAATTCCGTAGGGGCGAACACTGTTCGCCCGTCGAAGCAACAAACAAAAAGCACAACACCCACCAAGAGCATTGTGCTTTTATCATATCTAAATCAATCAGCTATTCTTCTTGCTGTCATTCTCTCTTATCTCAACACGGCGTATCTTACCGCTGATAGTCTTAGGCAGCTCGTCCACGAACTCAACTATTCTAGGATACTTGTAAGGCGCAGTTGATTGCTTAACATAGTTCTGAAGCTCCTTAGCAAGCTCAGGAGAAGCAGTGTAGCCCTTTGCAAGCACGATAGTAGCCTTAACTACCTTGCCTCTGATAGCGTCATCAGCCGCCGTGATAGCGCACTCAAGTACAGAAGGGTGTTCCATAAGGATACTCTCTATCTCGAAAGGTCCTATACGATAACCCGAAGCCTTGATAAGGTCGTCCGTTCTTCCAACATACCAGTAGTAGCCGTCATCGTCCATGTAAGCAGTGTCGCCTGTGTGATACATACCAAATCTCCAAGCGTTGTCCGTTGCCTCAGGGTTTCTGTAATACTCCTTGAACAGCGCAGGGTTCTCGCCTCTCTTAGC
Organism: Ruminococcus sp. RTP21204st1_B2_RTP21204_210225; assembly: GCF_040914135.1. NCBI lineage: Bacteria > Bacillati > Bacillota > Clostridia > Eubacteriales > Oscillospiraceae > Ruminococcus > Ruminococcus sp. RTP21204st1_B2_RTP21204_210225. Next base: position 30,951 of record NZ_JBCPGA010000016.1, read on the forward strand.
GTAAACAACGATCTCGCCTGTCTCGCCTACCTTAACAGGCTTGCCCTCGTTGTCAACTATACCGATATTGTAAAGCGGTGTAGGCTTGCCCATTGAGCCCGGCTTTGGCTCCATGCCGTAAAGATTGCCCACAAGCACAGCGCCCTCTGTCTGACCGAAGCCCTCCATAAGCTTAAGACCTGTGTACTCATACCACTTGTTGAATACCTCAGGGTTAAGAGCCTCACCGGCGATACAGCTATATTTCAGTGAAGAAAGGTCATAGTTTTCAAGACCCTCCTTAATGAAAAATCTGTACATTGTCGGAGGTGCGCAGAATGAAGTCAGCTTGTAATCCTGAATTACTTTCAGAACGTTTGCAGGAATAAATCTGTCGAAGTCATATACAAAAGTTGTTGCACCGCAGATAAACTGACCAAACATCTTGCCCCATGCACACTTAGCCCAGCCTGTTTCAGAAACAGTAAGGTGCAGTGAGTTCTCGTCAAGATGATGCCAGTGCTTAGCAGTGATAATGTGTGCCGCAGCCAGTGAATACTTGTGCAGTACCATTTTAGGATATCCAGTCGTACCAGAGCTGAAATACATAAGCATTGACTCAGTAACGTGTGTTTCGATCCTCTCAAAAGTCTTTGGATACTTGTCCATTTCGCTGAGAAAATCTATCCAACCCTCTTTAGCACCGTGAGTGATAAACTTCTCTTTCATGCCGCTGTACTGCTCAAGAGCTGAATCCACCTGATTAGGAACATCGTCCTCCGCAGTTGCCACGATATAAGATATAGACGCAGCGTCAAAGCGGTAAACATAGTCTTTTTTCTTGAGCTGACAAGTTGCAGGCACAAGGATAGCGCCTATCTTCATAAGACCGTAAGCAAGGAACCAGAACTCATAATGACGTTTAAGAACAGCCATAACAAAATCGCCCTTCTTAACTCCGTGTGCCAGCATCATGTTAGCCACCTGACTGCTCTTTTCAGAAAGATCCTTGTAAGTGAAGATATGCTCCTCACCCTCCTCGTTGACCCACTGCATAGCCACCTTATCAGGCACGTTCTTAGCCAGCTCGTCTATAACGTCATATGAGAAGTTGAAGTTCTCAGGCAGGTCAAGCTTAAAGCTTTTAAGTCTGCCCTCGCTGTCAAGCTCCTCGTCAACAAACCTCTTGTAAAAATCAGCCATTACAAAACTCATATATGAAATCCTCCGTTTTAATTATATCCTGTTTATCTCATGACAAATGCTCACTATGTCCTGCGGAACTTCCGCAATATACTTCGCACCTGCATTTTCAAGTTCTTCTCTGCCCCTGAAGCCCCATTCACAGCCAATGCAGTCAAGACCCGCATTTTTTGCCGTCATAACGTCCACATCAGAATCTCCGATAAGCACAGCTTCCTCAGCCTTGACCCCAAGCGTGCCAAGAATATTGTATATTATCTCAGGCGCAGGCTTTGTCGGAACACCGTCCTTTTTGCCCTCGATCAGGTCAAAATCTTTCTCACCGAAAATATTCTTTACAATGTAGTTCACAAAGCCGTCAGGCTTGTTTGAAGCCACCGCCGTCATAATGCCCTCATTGCGAAGCGTGTCAAGCACCTCGCAGATATGCTCATAAGGCTTGGTCTTGTTCACACATCTCTTGTTGTATTCCTCAGAGAACTCAGCATGATACTTTTTGATGTTCTCCTCGCTTCTCAGCTTCTCAGGCAAAGCCCGCTCAACAAGCTTCAAAGTACCATTTCCCACTAAATGCTTGTAGGTATCATAATCAAACACAGGAAACCCATATCTCTCAAGAACCGCATTCATGGCGTCCCCAAGATCATAAATAGAATTTACAAGCGTTCCGTCCAGATCAAAAATAAATAGCTTTTTCATAAAATCAGCTATATAAAAAGCCTTTCCTCCCTCCGACTTTCCATAAACTTGTCGGTCACCATGCACTAATTTTTACACTTATCGCAAGTTTGTACACTTATCACAAGTTTGTACATCAATCGCAAATTTATACACTTGTCTAAAAATCACGAGATTTATTATACACTGATATTGTGGCTTGTTTATGAACATACACACCTGTAATTGTTAAATTAAAATTCACAAAGATATCTATGTGATACATATTTACGTGAATAAGCAAATTGTTTTAAACAAATATAGTCTGTTCAGCGAATATTTTAAGCCCTATACATATTAAAATAACTCCCCCAACTATCCTTGCCTTGCTTTTGAGTTTTCCGCTGAATTTGTTACCAAGCATAACCCCACAGAACGATAAGGCCGCCGTAACAACACATATAAACGCTGCCGACCTGACTATGCCCACACCAAGTGCCGCAAAGCTTATGCCCACAGCCAGTGCGTCCACAGAGGTGGCAAATCCCTGCACAAGCACAGCCCCGAAAGTGAGCCTGCCCCCTGTCTGGATCTCATCGTCCCCCGAACCGCATATCATGTTCAACCCTATGAACCCAAGCAGTATCAAAGCTATCCAGTGGTCGAACCTCTCTATGTACTCCGCAAAATTCATGCCCAGCGCATAGCCGATCGCAGGCATTATCCCCTGAAAAAGCCCGAATATGATACCGCACATCAATGCTCCCCTGACTCTCCCCTTTTTGACACAAAGCCCATTAGTCACCGATACCGCAAAAGCGTCCATAGAAAGTCCACACGCTGTAAGAAAAAGCTCAAAAATACTCATATAATCCCCCTGTATAATTTATAAAAAACAGCTTTACATTCAATCTTGACTTCCCTTATATTTTTATCTGCACCCACACTTTTTACGCCTGCTACCACACCTTTTCTGCAGGGGCGAACAGCTTTCGCCCATCAAAGCAACAAACCCATGCTTTCATCAAATAAAATAGCCACCACTCAACAAAAAACGCCATCTCGGAAAATACAAAATAACATCTTTGCATTTTCCGAAAACAGCGTCATACCGTTATATTTTGTTAATCCTCACACTTTGAAGCAAGAAGCGAGCTGTATTGATTTCTGAACTGTTCAAATCTGCCCTCGTCAAGAGCCTCTCTTATCTTCTCCGTGAGCGTGTTGTAGAAATACAGATTGTGCATAACTGCCAGCCTGCCCCCCAGCTGCTCCTCAGACTTGAACAGATGACGAATGTACGCCCTGCTGTGATTACGGCAAGCAGGACAATCGCAATGCTCGTCAATAGGTCTGGGGTCAGTTTCATACCTTTTATTAGTGATGTGCATAATGCCGTTCCATGTGAACAGCGTTCCATGACGTGCATTTCTGCTTGGCATTACGCAATCAAAGAAGTCCACGCCTCTGTAAACAGCCTCGATTATGTTTGTCGGTGTGCCAACGCCCATAAGATATCTCGGCTTATCCTTTGGCATAAAAGGCTCGACCTTTTCGATAATGTTATACATCACCTCAGTAGGCTCACCCACCGCAAGACCGCCAATAGCAAAGCCCGAACAGTATTCCATTTCTCTTATGCGCTTCATATGCTCGATACGCAGATCCTCATAAGTACAGCCCTGATTGATACCGAACAGCATCTGATGCTTGTTTATAGTCTCCTCAAGTCCGTTGAGCCTTTTCTGCTCAGCGACACATCTCTCAAGCCACCTTACCGTTCTATCACAGCTTGCCTTTGAATAGCTGTGCTCAGCAGGGTTCTCTACACATTCGTCAAATGCCATTGCGATAGTAGACGCAAGGTGCGATTGTATCTGCATACTCTCCTCAGGACCCATAAAAATTCTGCGACCGTCAACATGAGAGTTGAAGTACACGCCCTCCTCTTTGATTTTACGCAGCTTGGCCAAAGAAAATACCTGAAATCCACCACTGTCTGTAAGAATAGGCTTGTCCCAGTTCATGAACTTGTGAAGTCCGCCCATTTTGTATATAACGTCATCGCCCGGTCTGACGTGCAAATGATAGGTATTGCAAAGCTCCACCTGAGTTTTAAGCTCGTTTTTCAGATCAATGGAAGAAACTCCGCCCTTTATCGCCGCCGAAGTTCCCACGTTCATAAAAACAGGTGTCTGTATAGTTCCATGAACAGTTTCAAACTGCCCCCTGCGTGCAGCACCCTCTTGTTTTAATAATGTAAACATAAATTCTCCTTATAAATTATTTTTTTCAGCCTATTCCATATCATACAGCTTCATAGTTTCAATATTTCTGTACTCATGCTTTTCATAATATCCAATAAGCTCTCCCTCTTCATCTCTGAGAGCTATCATGTAAACGTCCTTATTTTCCTTTTCGTTGCGGAAAGTATACACCTTGTTGTTGCCCTTGTCCTTTTTGAACCATGCAATGACCTGCTCTATCTTGTCATTAGAATCCCCGTTGTGACAGCCCTTTATGGACCTGCCCACAAGAGCCGCTCCTCCTCGCTTTTCATATCTTTTGACCGCTGTCGGGTTCATATATACTATCGTATTCTCAAGGTCGCAAATAACCACAGGTGCATCGTCTGCGTCAATAACGCTCTTAAAAAAGTTATTTTCCATTTCCGTTCTCCTTTATGATATCATTCCTGCCCCTTATTCCTTTAAGCACCATATCCAGAGGCACACCAAATATTTTTATGCAAAGCACCAATACAATAGGTATCGCTGTAAGTGCCAGATAAAGCTCCCAACGTTCAGGAAAAGCCTTTGCAAGATATGCCTGATAACCATAGTATGTGAGCATATAAACAATAGTCCTGTGCCAGAAGTACACCTGCAAAGTCCTGGAGCCGCACTTTGTTATCAGTGGAATCTTCACATCAAGCCCAATACCAAGCACCGCCAAACAAAGCAGTGCCGAGATACCCATAACAAGAAGCCTGCTCAAAAAAGTGCAATCCATGTCCGTTGCTTCAGATATGGAAAAATAAGAGTTTCTTCCCGTAAGAAGCATTCTCAGCGGATAAACAAGCTTTGTTTTTCCAAAGCAGAAATAAGCCCAAATGCCTATCACCCCCAAGGACAGCACCCTTACATACCACTTCTTCACAAAATCAGCCACCTTTTCAGGGTCAAGCACATATCCGCAGTAGTAAAACGGGAAAAACACCACTATCCTGGATAGCTCATATTCATCGCCCACGCTAGGGTCATACCCTGCTGCAAGTGCCGTCACCATAGACGCCGTAAGCACCGCCCAAGGTCTGCTGTTTCTTAACAGATAGCAAAGCCCCATAAATGCCGCCATTGCGAACATATACCAATATACACCGTCGCCGCCTAAAAGGTCAAAGAAAATCTCGCCATCACTGTTTTCCTTGTCAAAATCCGTCTGAAATCTCACCTGCGACCAATAATTCAGGCATTTCATTAACATTCCGATAACAACAAATCCAAGCGTCTTTCCAAGCACTTTCCTGCCGTCATCATGCCCCCTGTTGAACAATCCTGATATGAATAAAAACAACGGCATATGAAAAGCATACAGAAACACAAATGCGCCGCTAAAAACCTTTGCCTGCGGTACACCTGTTTCACCGCCGCCGTCACCAAAAAGCTTGACAGTGCTGTCGTCTATCAAATGCCCCAAGACCACAAGCACTATAAGCAGAAATTTCAGATTATCATATAAATACAGTCGTTTCTTCTCCCCTGACTTAATGTCATTCATATAGAAAAAACCTCCGTAAAAAAAAGTTTGAAATAAGATATCATCGCTGCAGACGATACCTTAATTCCTCACTCAGATATTATGAGCATACAATCACCAAAGCTGAAAAATCTGTATTTCTCTTCAACCGCTATCTTGTAAGCATTCATAGTGTTCTCGTATCCCATAAATGCAGAAACAAGCATTATAAGCGTGCTTTCAGGCAGGTGAAAATTAGTAACAAGTCCGTCAAGCACCTTGAACTCAAAGCCAGGATAAATAAATATCTCCGTGTAACCGTCACATGGAACTATCTTTCCGTCATTGAATGCCGCCACGCTCTCCAGCGTCCTGCATGAAGTAGTACCCACCGCAATAACACGTCCGCCATTTTTCTTCGTTTCGTTTATCATGTCTGCAGTTTCACGGCTAAGCTCATAATGTTCCCTGTGCATCTTATGGTCAAGGACCTTGTCCTCCTTAACAGGTCTGAACGTGCCAAGACCAACGTGCAGAGTAACATACGCGATGTTCACACCCATTGCCTTTAAGTCCTCAAGCTGCTGCTCAGTGAAATGCAGACCGGCAGTCGGCGCAGCAGACGAGCCAAGCTCATGAGCATAAACCGTCTGGTATCTGTCCTTGTCCTTCAGCTTTTCAGTAATATAAGGTGGCAAAGGCATCTGACCTATCTCGTCAAGTGTGGCAAAGAAATTCTCCTCGCACTCAAATCGTGCGATACGGTTTCCGTCCTCCAACACATCAATTATCTCCGCCTTCAGCTTACCACCGCCAAAAACAAATCTTGTGCCGATTTTGGCTTTTTTGCCGGGTCTGCAAAGAATCTCCCAGACCATGTTCTCTTTCTGCTCCACAAGCAAAAACTCAATGAACGAGCCTGTGTCCTCACGCTCGCCGTATATCCTCGCAGGAAGCACCTTTGAGTCGTTAAGCACAAGCAAGTCACCTTTTTTGAGATAATTGCATAGATTATAGAAATGGTCGTGTACCACCTCTCCCGTCTGCCTGTTTATCTTCATCATTCTCGAAGCATTTCTAGGCTCAACAGGGGTCTGTGCAATAAGCTCCTGCGGCAGGTCATAATAAAAATCCGATCTTTTCATATTGTTGATATCAAGCATTTTAAATATCTCCTATTTATAATAATATAATAATGTACATGAATAACTTTGTAGGGGACGGCGCCCCCGACGTCCCGATGTAAAATTCCCGACCCAATAGCCGTCACCGCTCTGTAAGTCTAATTAATTTCATATAAACTTATTAATTTACAGAAAATTAAAATATTTTTATCTATATGTATTGACAGAATGCTAAATATTTGTTATCATTAAACAGAACAGATAGAGGTGCAGTTGAAATGAGTATCATTTTTCGTGTGACCCCACACAACAGCGTCCCAACGCCTATGGTAAATGAGAAAGGTAAAACTGCCGAAGCGGAGTATCGGGAACACTCCTGCTGACTGTTAGTTTAATAGACTATCAGTTGTCATCATTACAAATGGTGGAGTGCTATCGGCATAAATTTTTATGTCAACATTCTTATTATATTGTATGATGAACTGGTTTTCAACCAGTTTTTTTATTATTTGTTTATTTTTTATGTTTTGTGCAAAATAACATTTGAACAGTGCGTGATTTTAGTGTATAACGCCAAAGAAAATTGTTACCATGGCACAGGAAAAGGAGTTTTAATATGAAAAAGTACAATGTCGGTATCATCGGTGCAACAGGAATGGTAGGTCAGAGATTTTCTCTGCTTCTTGACAAACACCCATGGTTCAATGTAGTATGCGTTGCCGCTTCACCACGTTCGGCAGGCAAAAAGCTCAAGGACGCAGTTGCAGGCAAGTGGAAGCTTTCAGAGCCTCTGCCGGAAGCTATCGGTGAGCTTACAGTTCTGAACGCCGAGGAGGACGTTGAGAAGATCGCTTCAATGGTAGATTTCGTATTCTGCGCAGTTGATATGAAGAAAGACGAGATAAGAGCCCTTGAAGAAAAGTATGCAAAGGCTGAATGCCCTGTTGTATCAAACAACTCCGCACACAGACATACTCCTGATGTTCCAATGGTCATTCCTGAGGTAAACCCTGAGCATATCGAGATAATCGCTTCACAGAGAAAAAGACTTGGCACAAAGAGAGGATTTATCGCAGTTAAGTCTAACTGCTCACTCCAGTCTTACGTTCCTGCTCTTGCTCCTCTTATGGATAAGTATAAGGTAACAAAGGCTCTTGCCTGCACATATCAGGCAATTTCAGGCGCAGGCAAGACATTTGAAAGCTTCCCTGAGATCCTTGACAACGTTATCCCTTATATCGGCGGCGAGGAAGAAAAGTCTGAGAAAGAGCCTCTTAAGATCTGGGGTCATATCGAGGGCGACGTTATCGTTGACGCAACAGCTCCAGCTATCACAACACAGTGCCTGAGAGTTCCTGTTTCCGACGGTCACACAGCAGCAGTTTTCGTATCATTTGAGAATAAACCTTCTAAGGAAGAGATCCTTCAGGCTTGGAAAGATTTCAGCGGTGTTCCACAGGAGCTTCAGCTTCCAAGCGCTCCAAAGCAGTTCCTTAACTACTTCACAGAGGACGATCGTCCACAGGCTAAGCTCGACAGAAACCTTGAGGGCGGCATGGCAGTTTCTATAGGCAGACTGAGAGAAGATTCACAGTATGACTATAAGTTCGTTTGCCTTTCACACAATACTCTGAGAGGTGCGGCAGGCGGAGCAGTTCTGCTGGCTGAGCTTCTTGCAGCAAAGGGCTATTTTGACTAATATAACACATATATACGCACGAAAGGAGTGCTGTTTATGAAAAAGACTATTTTCACAGGTGCAGGCGTTGCTATCGTTACACCTATGAACGCTGACGGCTCTATCAACTTTGACAAGTTGGGCGAGCTTATCGATTTCAACATCGACAACGGTACAGACGCTATCATAATCTGCGGAACAACAGGCGAAAGTGCTACCATGACAGACGAGGAGCATATCGAGTGTATCCGCTATGCTGTTGAAAAGACAAATCACAGAATTCCTGTTATCGCAGGCACAGGCTCAAACCATACAGAGTATGCTGTAAACCTTTCAAAGAAAGCTGAGGAGCTTGGTGCTGACGCTCTGCTTTGTGTTACACCTTATTATAATAAGACTTCACAGGCAGGACTTATCGCACACTTCTCCGCTATCGCAAAGGCTGTTACACTGCCTATCATTCTTTACAACGTACCGTCAAGAACAGGTGTGAACATTCTTCCTGAGACCTGCCGTGAGCTTGCAAAGATAGACAATATCGTTGCTATCAAGGCAGCAAGCGGAAACATCAGCCAGATAACACAGGTGGCAGCTCTCTGCGGCGATGACCTTGATATCTATTCAGGCAACGACGATCAGATCGTTCCTATCATGGCTCTGGGCGGAAAGGGTGTTATCTCAGTTCTTTCCAACTGTATGCCATTTGAAACACATGAGATCACACAGCTCTGCCTTGATGGAAAGTACGAGGAAGCAAGAGAAAAGGTATTCAAGACCCTTGGTTTTGCAAAGGCACTTTTCAGCGACGTAAACCCTATCCCTGTCAAGGAAGCTCTTAACCTTATGGGCTTTGAGGTCGGCGAGTGCCGTCTGCCGCTTGTAAGAATGAGCGATGATAAGATAGAAAAGCTGAAAGCGTCAATGAACGCTCTCGGACTTATCAAGTAAAAAAAATACAAAGGGCGGAGAAATTCGCCCTTTATGTTTATAACAAAATTTTAAGGTGTGCTGTAGGGGCGAACAGCGTTCGCCCGTTTCCCTGCACATACTGGTCAATAAATAAAAAGAAAAGGAATGATATAAATGACTAAGATCGCAATATGTGGCGCCTGCGGAAAAATGGGCAGGTTCATATATGACGTTATGTCAGAGCGTGACGACTGCACAGTAAGCGCAGGTATCGACAAGTTCGGCGAGGCTTATGCAGACTTCCCTGTTGTAAAAGAGCCTGCCGACCTGCCTGAAAAGCCTGATGTAATAATCGACTTCTCACACCCTTCCGCACTGGACGGACTTCTCAGCTATTGCCTTTCAAACGGCACTGCACTTGTAATAGCTACCACAGGCTATACAGAAGAGGATACAGCGAAGATACACAAGGCTTCCGAGCAGATACCTGTTTTCTTCACATTCAACATGACCCTTGGTATCAATCTTCTTGCAAATCTTGCAAAAACTGCCGCAAAAGTTCTTGGCGGTCAGTATGATATCGAGATAATCGAGAAGCACCATAACCAGAAGATAGACGCTCCGTCAGGCACAGCTATCATGCTTGCCGACGCAATAAACGAGGAGCTTGACAACAAGTATCACTATGTTTACGATCGTCATTCTGTAAGAGCAAAGAGAGAAAAGACAGAGATCGGTATGCACTCTGTCCGTGGCGGCACTATTGTTGGCGAGCATGAGATAATCTTTGCAGGCAGAGATGAAGTTATCTCACTCAAGCATGAGGCTCATTCAAAGCAGGTTTTCGCTGTGGGTGCAGTGAATGCAGGCGTTTTCCTTTGTGGAAAGCCGGCAGGACTTTACGCAATGAGCGATCTTCTTGCTTCACTTTAATTAAATATCAGATACAGTGGGCGTCATTGACGTCCTGCTCTTTCGGAGATTTTTACACTCTCAGGCTGCTGTTTTATACGGCAGCCTTTTTTTATACAAAAAAATAGCTGTGCGTAATTTTTTCCGCACAGCCATTTCATTACATATTCTTATCAAGCTCCAAAGTCGTTTTCTCACGCTTTGTGAGCTTTTTCCATTGTACTTTGTACTCTGCATAAACCATTTTCCACTCGGCTTCATCAGGAACATATCCACCGAAGCAGGTCTTTTCAAAAAGATCTATAAGACCGCCAAGCTCAACTCCACGCCTCTTAACAAGATATTCTCTTATCATTTCAGGCGTGTATCCCGATAGCTTATCATTAGAAGCTATGGTCAAAAGCCTTACCACCCGCCTGTAAAGCCTTATGACTTTGTCGCCGTTATCTATGAATTTAAGTGACAGTCGGAAAAATACCTCGATAATTCTGTTAAGGAACACGAAAACCACAAGCACAAACGCTACACCGATAAACAGTGCGATCCTGCTGAAATAGCTTACAAAAGTTGAAACATCAAAGTTCGTACCATTTACACTGTAGTCACGCTGATAGCCCGGAACTGTTGGGTCAAAAGTCATCCAGCCAATGCCTGTGATAAAGACCTCTACAAAAGCGTGAGCGTGGCTATCTCTTACCACAAACTCTCCACGTTCATTCTTTTCATATGCTGCAAAGCCCTCAACATACCTTGCTGGAAGTCCTAGCATTCTCGCCATAAGCGTCATGCTTGTGGCATAGTTTGTGCAGTTTCCACGCTTGCTCGTGAAAAGAAAATATGCGATAGACTCATCGTCAGGCTCATACTCGTTATCGTAAACATAGCCGTTCTGCTCAAAATAATCCACAAGCGCCTGAGCTTTCTCATAATCATTTTTGCAGTTTTCCGTTATACTCTTTGCAAGAGCCTCCATTTTTCCACCTTTATCGTCATATGCAGAAACGTCTGTGTACAACGCATATATCTTATAAATATTCAGCGCTTGATTTGATGTGACATCTCCGTTTGTCAAACCATAAGAAAGCAGCAGTTTGAACTGATTTTCGGTCATATCAAGATTTGCCGCAGCCTGTCTTTCGCTCTCCGTTTCAGGGATATACTCAAAGCTAATGCCAAGCTTATTTCCTGCGGTGTCATATGGTCTGTAGACCTCGCTGTGAGTTGTTTTGATATAAACGTTGTTCTCCCCTGGGGTTATCATCAGTGGAGCAGGGATATAGCTAGGGGCAAAGCTGTCGCTGAACTGATTCATGACTGCCTTTTCACTGAACAGATCATCAGGGAACTGTGACCTGTCCACGCCAAGATCCTTGGTGTAATCCTTATCTGCAAGTGACTTTGCTATGCTGTAAACATAGCTCGGTGAGTTCACCTCGTTGTCACCGTAAAGATGAACATTTTTGTCAAAAGCAAAATCGTAGAAGCTATCGTCTGTTACCCACTTCTCGTTTCTGAAAAGGTCAAAGGATTGTCTGCGGAGGTAAATGACCTGTTCATCAGAGGTTGTGGTGAAGTTGAAAAGTATCTCGCCCGTTGCGTCTGCGCCAAATCTTGGGGAAGACTCATCACTAAGATTGTCATATGTGCCACTGCTTTTGATATTCACATCAAAGAAGTTGCTGTTTTTTTCAAGATAAGATGTTTTTGATGAAGTCGGCATAAGCATTGCAAGCGCACCCACAAGGGTAACGAAAACCGCCGATGCCGCCACATAAGAGCCGTTTATAACAAGGTCATGCTTGCTCTCGTCTGAAACAAGTCTGCTGTGCACCATAAGTGCAATGAACACAGTGAGCATTATGGTTATGTCAAGAGTATCCATTGAGTCGGCTCGCTTTCCGTAAATAAAAAACGGAAAAAGCACAACGAGCATCGTTCCAAAGCTTCTATAGCGCACAATGGTGAAATAATAAAGCACCGAAATGATAAAGAAGCCTAGTCCCACAAACAGAAAGTAGAAATATTCATCTATCTGACCTATCTCCTGCCTGTTTACATAAAACCAATTGATAAATGATTTCCCAGAATGTTCAAATCCAGCACGAAGAAGCTGAAAGCCCAAAAACAGCACTGCCACCATAAGGGCGGTATAGACAAGACCTCGCAGGACTTTTTTCGGCTTTAGCCACTCAAAAAGAGCGAACAGCAGACATTCATAGACCACATATCCAAAAGTATAAAGTCTGACATTGTCTACAAGATAGGTCTTAAAGATTATGTTCATGACCACTGCTCCAAGGAGCAGAGGCAAAGCATATTTTGAAAGAATATTCACAAGGGTGTTTTTTATCTGAGCAGTTTTAGTATTCAAAAGCCACACCCCCTATGTCATTTTACGAAACTCGAAAGTTTCGTCTACAAGCCACATATTTTCTGTCTGCTTATCAAGACCGCTAAGGCGTGTCACTACAAAAGAGCCGTTAAATTCTTCTATAAGAGAAGAAAAATCCCCCTGAGAAGTCGCCATGCAGGCTGTGAAGCAAATAGGAGCTGTCTTGCCTATCTCATGAGAAAAGGCAAACCGCTTTTCCTGCGGATATGGTGCTATTGCCGCAAGGTCGTTTTGAAGCTCTATTATATCACCTGCCTGCTTTATTTTCATGCTTTTCCAGCCGTCAAGATAATAATTATACTCACTCTCAAAGCCCTCCATGATAAGCATTGAAAGCATTGCAAGGCTCGCTTCGACTATATTATCGATATTCATAGCAAACATAGGCTCATGATTCTCGCTTGGTATATCAAGGAAAAACGCCTGACTTGAAGCCGTGACCTTTTCATCAAGGCGCACCATAAGCTCGTCACGCTTTGAAGAAAGCTTCCAGTTTATTCTTTTCAGCGGGTCGCCTATCTCATACTGTCTGTGGTCATAGCCCGGAACGCCTGTAAGACCAAGTGCATTTTCATCTGATTCGCTTTCGTTATCGTCAAATGAAGCGTTCTCGGAAGTTGCTTTAAGAAGCTCTGTTTGAGAGCCAGTGTCAGGGATATTCGGCATTATCTTTATTTTTCCCACAGCTTTTTCATAACGTGAACTGTCAAGGTGCAGGGTGATTATTCCAAGATAGTCATGCAAACGTATGCTTTTTATTTTCACTGAGCCAAGACCTGCATAGCGTGTTTTCAGCTTAACGCTGACGCTTTGCTGTCTGCCGCCTGCCACGATAGTTTTAAATTCAAGTGGGCTTACAGCACCGATATTATCTGAACACTCTGCCGTTACCTCAACAACGCATGAGGGAATAATGCGTATTGCATTTAAAAGCATTATGTCAGCGTCAAACTCCTCGTTCTTTGCATTTATTTCTGTGGAAAGCTTTATGGCTGCCACAAGTTTACGTTTGGTAATGAGAAGTGCCGCAAGAGATACCACAAAGGCTATAGCTAAAAGATAAAGCACAAGCGTACCGCCGCTTCCGTTTATATAAACTCTAAGCAGTATCGCCACCGCCACGCAGGTAAGATAACCTAAAAGATTTTTCATGGGGTCATATCCTCTATTTCTCTATTGCGTCAGGTGATTTTACTGTAAGAGCGATACTTTCAAGAGCTTCCCTTTCATTTTCAAAGGCGGATTTGCCTTTAGGAGAAAGCATAAGTCTATGTGCAAGAACGTCAGGCATAACAGCCTTGACATCATCTGGCATAACAAATCCTCTGCCCTGAACAAAGGCATAGGCTTTTGAAGCTTTGAGAAGTGCGATACTTCCACGGGGAGAAACGCCAAGCTTTACATAATCTGAATTTCTTGTTGCGGTAACAAGGCTCAGGATATATTTTCTCACGGAAAGCTCTGCGGTTACATTTTCAGCGTAACCCATAAGCTCACGGACGTTTTCAAGGGTCATGACAGGCTTGATATTCTTTGCAAAGCCTGATCTTTCGGCTCTTGACATGATATCAAGCTCATCATCATATGAGGGATAGCCCATTGATATCTTCATAAGAAATCTATCCATTTGGGCTTCAGGCAAATGATAAGTGCCGTAAGTTTCCACAGGGTTTTGTGTGGCAAGCACCATAAATGGCAATGGAAGTTCATGAGTTTTACCGTCAATGGATATCTGATGTTCTTCCATGACTTCAAGCAAGCTTGACTGAGATTTTGGGGAGGCTCTGTTTATTTCGTCTGCCAAGAGGAAATTGCACATTGCCACACCCTCTTTATACTCAAGCTCATGAGTTTTCTGGTCTATCATAGAAAAGCCAACGATATCGGACGGCATAACGTCAGGGGTAAGCTGGATACGGTTATATTTGCCGTCCACTGACCTTGCAAGGGCTGATACAAGCTGAGTTTTGCCTACTCCAGGCACGTCCTCGATAAGAACATGACCGCCGCAAAGCATGGCTGTGATTATTTTAAGCACAGAGTCGGTCTTGCCGACGATAACTTTTTCGATATTATCTGTGAGAAGTTTTACCTTTTCGTTCAATTTTTTTATCCCCCTTTTTATCAGGTGTTCTGTTTGGTGTGAGCGATATCATTTTTCTTTTTAAAAGCACCACATTTTCGATACCTGTGGTATGCGGGAACATATCAACGGGCTGGATAAGCTGTGCTTTATAGCCTATTTTTGCAAGAAGCTTCAAATCACGCTCGAGAGTTTCTATTTTACAGGAAACGTAGACTATCTTTTCAGGTCTGAGTTTGCCCAAGGCTTCAACAAATTCTTCTGTTGTGCCTGCTCTTGGAGGGTCAAGGAAAACTGTATCACAACTCTCACCTGCCTGCGCAAGCTTTGTCATGAACTCACCTGCGTCCTCATTATAAAACCTGATATTGTCAAGCTTATTGAGCTTGGCATTTGAAACTGCGTCCTTTACGGCTTCGGCATTAAGCTCAACGCCTGCCACGTCTGCACCGCTTTTTGCAGCGATAAGACCGATAGTACCTGTTCCGCAATATGCGTCGATAACTTTATCGCCTTTTTTAAGCTCGGCACAGGAAACTGCTTTAGAATAGAGCTTTTCGGTCTGCTCGGGGTTTACCTGATAGAAAGAATGGGGTGAAATTCTGAACTTACAGCCGCACATCTCGTCGGTGATATAGCCTTTGCCGTACATTATAATATCACGGTCGCCCAAAGTAAGAGGAACTCTGCCTTTATTAACGTTTTGGACGATAGTGGTTATATACGGGTGTTTTTCCGTGATAGCTTTAACGAAATTTTTCTTTGCAGGAAATATTGGGGTAGCTGTAACTAGCACGAGCATTACCTCGCCTGTTGTTTGGGAGGTACGGATAAGGGTATGCTTAAGAAGGCCCTGATCACTTTCCTCGTTATATGGAAGGATACGGAAGTCGACCATAAGCTCTTTAAGGGTAGCGACTATTTGCTGTGCTCTTATATCCTCCAAAAAGCAATCGTCAGTTATTACCATGCTATGGGTAGAGGACTGATACACTCCTGAGACGATACGCTTTGAGCTATTGACCTTATAGACAGTTTGGACTTTATTGCGATAATTATAGGGGTCGTCCATAGTTATTATCTGCTGAGGTCTGCAAAAGCGGCTCAACATTCTATCGGCTTTTGCCTGCTTCCATTCTATTTGCTGGGCGTAGACCTTATCCAACTGACAGCCGCCGCAGCGTTTAAAGCAGCTACATTTTTTCTCGCCTGTTGACTTATCGATAATGGTATGTTTATTCATCACATTTACTCTTTTCATTATGTATAAATTTTATTTTAAGTATACCATTTTATATGAATAATGTCAACAAAGGCGGTTATAACAATTAAATTTAGCAGTATGCTCACGGGGTATAGCTAAGGTGTGTCGGTATAAATATTCAATTTTCAAGCTTCAGACGGAGTGCAGGAAGTGCTTTTCTGTGCGATCAGAACCTCTCATCGTGTTCACCTAACTCACGTTGACAAAATGTTTCCTCATACACTGTCGCTCCGCAAGGTTTCCGATTTGTGGTGAAACCTCTTCTACTTATACACGAAAAGTGGGTATTTTGTTGCAGAAAAAATGCAACAATTGCAGAAATGTTGCCAAATTAAATTATAAATCATTTGTTTGCACAAATTTGGGGGTGTGAATTGGCGGATTTGACGGAAAACACATGAAAAAATGTATAGTATTTGGGTATAAAAATACCGCCCGACCTTAGTCAAGCGGTTATTTGTATTATTCAATATCGATTATCGGCTCCCACCGATAATGTCCGTTGCACTCTTTGTTAGTGCAGACAAAGTAATGTGCCTTATCTGCTGTTGTATTCACAGGAACATAGTAGCCGTTATGGCAAACAGGACACTCAACTTTTTCGCCTTTTTTTAACTTCGTGAGAATATCATTTTCTTCTGCCATGAACATAGCCCCCTTTTCTCCAGTTAAATTCAGGATAAACGTCTTTTACTGCAAGCTTTGAACACCACACAGCACTTGCTGTGATCTGAGCGGATAACGTACACCCTAAGTCCTGCGTTGAAACGAAAATTGACTCACACGCTCACGTGGAGCGTGACATTCATAGTCTGCGTTCGCAAAAAGAGATTTCAATTTCAACTCACACGCTCACGTGGAGCGTGACGAATATGGGCGCGCGAAGCGCGGTCGACCGCAGGATTTCAACTCACACGCTCACGTGGAGCGTGACTTTACTGAACCCGTTGACACTGGAATTTACTTAGATTTCAACTCACACGCTCACGTGGAGCGTGACGTGATGCCTGCATGGTATGTAACGCAAATCCGAATTTCAACTCACACGCTCACGTGGAGCGTGACCCCCAGAGATGTGGCGCATTTTGCAAATCTTAAAATTTCAACTCACACGCTCACGTGGAGCGTGACTAAGAAAAAAACTAAACAATTATTATCGCCTAAATTTCAACTCACACGCTCACGTGGAGCGTGACCCCTGAAAGTGACCTGAAAATGGTGCTTTTGTCATTTCAACTCACACGCTCACGTGGAGCGTGACAGCATATTAAAGTTGCAACGTTGCAACTAGAAAAATTTCAACTCACACGCTCACGTGGAGCGTGACGTACAGCGGTTTTGCAACTGGTACAAATTATCAGATTTCAACTCACACGCTCACGTGGAGCGTGACAATGTTGTTAATCTTTTGACAATGTACAATACAATTTCAACTCACACGCTCACGTGGAGCGTGACGGCGAATATTGGAATTATTTTTATAAATATGATGCATTTCAACTCACACGCTCACGTGGAGCGTGACTTGTGATGTTAAACATTGTCATTGTGTAGTCACCAATTTCAACTCACACGCTCACGTGGAGCGTGACCGAATGTTTTGATTTAAAGTGCAGTTTAATGTTATTTCAACTCACACGCTCACGTGGAGCGTGACGTAACGTTGATTTTGGAAATTTCTGCAAAATCAATTTCAACTCACACGCTCACGTGGAGCGTGACTGTATCAATTCCGATGACTGGAAACGACAGTGCATTTCAACTCACACGCTCACGTGGAGCGTGACTTGCAAGGCGGTTACCAGTTGTTGAAGAACAAATAATTTCAACTCACACGCTCACGTGGAGCGTGACGCTCAATAAGCTTATCCATGCTTTCACCGTCAAATTTCAACTCACACGCTCACGTGGAGCGTGACTGGATAGGATATCGGCAATCGGTGAACAGGTCAATTTCAACTCACACGCTCACGTGGAGCGTGACCAAATTCCTTGATGATGCAAGAACATATAAGATCATTTCAACTCACACGCTCACGTGGAGCGTGACTTTTTGATGGAAAAGAATGGAACACGGAAAAGAATTTCAACTCACACGCTCACGTGGAGCGTGACGTCCTCGAGATGTTGGACAACAAGAAGAAGGACATTTCAACTCACACGCTCACGTGGAGCGTGACTTTATACGTCTGTAAATTGCTTCCCCTGTTCCAATTTCAACTCACACGCTCACGTGGAGCGTGACGCAAGGAGATTACCAGTTGTTGAAGAACAGATAATTTCAACTCACACGCTCACGTGGAGCGTGACTTGCAACCTAAAGTTGCAACGTTGCAACTATATTATTTCAACTCACACGCTCACGTGGAGCGTGACCCCTAACTCAGTATTGTTATTTATTAACAATTTAATTTCAACTCACACGCTCACGTGGAGCGTGACGGCATTATTTTTTTCAGGAGAAAAGTAATTCAAATTTCAACTCACACGCTCACGTGGAGCGTGACCCTCTCTGCGCCATATGTAGCTCACAAAAAAAGAATTTCAACTCACACGCTCACGTGGAGCGTGACATGGGAAGATTTAATACAGACAGACTTGAAAGCATTTCAACTCACACGCTCACGTGGAGCGTGACCAATCAGAAGTGTTTTTTTGCCCCTCAGAACAGCATTTCAACTCACACGCTCACGTGGAGCGTGACAATCAATGCTCAAAAAGACGGCAGAACAGGCAAATTTCAACTCACACGCTCACGTGGAGCGTGACGACCACTATCACCATATTTCTCTTTGTATATATATTTCAACTCACACGCTCACGTGGAGCGTGACGTGAGCTGTCACCCTGATTATCAATATCAATCAGATTTCAACTCACACGCTCACGTGGAGCGTGACGAACTGAAAAATCTGTTGCCTGACCTTGAAAAAATTTCAACTCACACGCTCACGTGGAGCGTGACCATTGGATATTTTTTTCTAATCATAACGGATGGGTATTTCAACTCACACGCTCACGTGGAGCGTGACGGTATTACACATGAACAGTTTTAATGTGAACATATTTCAACTCACACGCTCACGTGGAGCGTGACCATTTCAGCAGATGTAAAAATTGTAAACAACTTCATTTCAACTCACACGCTCACGTGGAGCGTGACCACGTCAATTACAACTGGAAAGACAACTTTTGACATTTCAACTCAC
>NZ_JBCPGA010000016.1:50196-51421 GCF_040914135.1 Ruminococcus sp. RTP21204st1_B2_RTP21204_210225
CTCACGTGGAGCGTGACCACGTCAATTACAACTGGAAAGACAACTTTTGACATTTCAACTCACACGCTCACGTGGAGCGTGACGTTGTTATAATTGGCATTTTTCTCACCTCAATAATTTCAACTCACACGCTCACGTGGAGCGTGACAAGTTCATTATCTGTTCATCAATGGTGTCTGGCATTTCAACTCACACGCTCACGTGGAGCGTGACGGACTTTTTGAGATACGCAATCGGCAAAATTAAGATTTCAACTCACACGCTCACGTGGAGCGTGACTTTGGAATATTCAGACAGCAGGGGTCAAACTGGAAATTTCAACTCACACGCTCACGTGGAGCGTGACGGGCGTAAACTCCCTCAAAATCCCATACCCCTAATTTCAACTCACACGCTCACGTGGAGCGTGACGTTATCTCTATCACGCATAATAGAGGATAAAAGTTAATTTCAACTCACACGCTCACGTGGAGCGTGACACATTGTAGTGATGCTGTCATTTTGGTTAATCTGATTTCAACTCACACGCTCACGTGGAGCGTGACAAACACAAACGTGATACCCGACAAAAATAAAAAATTTCAACTCACACGCTCACGTGGAGCGTGACGTGAAGATTTCAACAGATGATGTTTACGTTGTATGATTTCAACTCACACGCTCACGTGGAGCGTGACCTCAATTCAAATTGTGGTGATAAATGACGATACCATTTCAACTCACACGCTCACGTGGAGCGTGACTATTTTTCAGATGTATCTGATATGCTGCATAAAATTTCAACTCACACGCTCACGTGGAGCGTGACTGTCTGCTCTGAAATATAAACTCCAAAGAATTTTATTTCAACTCACACGCTCACGTGGAGCGTGACTGCCAGAAAAATCTACTTGCATTGCAGAATTTTCATTTCAACTCACACGCTCACGTGGAGCGTGACGATCTTCAAAATCACGTTTTTTAATACCTTGTTTATTTCAACTCACACGCTCACGTGGAGCGTGACCCATAAGCTTCTCAATCGTGTATGTATGTTGCTCATTTCAACTCACACGCTCACGTGGAGCGTGACACGGGATTAAAATAGTCGCCTAGAATACCATAAATTTCAACTCACACGCTCACGTGGAGCGTGACATGCTATCTTGTTGTAGGTTTGTCAATCATATTGGACACTATTATTAAGAAATTCGATAGGCGAAAACCATTTGAGGGGACGCATAGG
>NZ_JBCPGA010000017.1:0-47955 GCF_040914135.1 Ruminococcus sp. RTP21204st1_B2_RTP21204_210225
GTAAATATGCTCTTACCGAACTGCTTATCTGCGGAAAATGCGGCACGCCTTACCGCCGTACAACGTGGACTTCAAGAGGGAAAAAGTTAATAGTCTGGCGGTGTATAAGTCGGCTGGAACACGGCAAAAGATATTGCCCCGATTCGCCCACGATAAAGGAAGAACAGCTCCACAAAGCTATAATACGAGCGATAAATAACTACTACTCTTGTGGTAACGACGTTGAAAAGATCTTAAAAGCTAATATCGGCAATGTGCTTGAATGTCAGGGGCAGGAAGAAATTATTGCAGCTGAAAACAGACTTAAAGAGATCGACCAAGCAAGAAATGATCTGATAAGCCTCATAGCAACAGGCGGCTGTGATGAGGACAAGCTGGACAGCGAGTTTGAAAAGCTGTATAAGGAAGAGCAAAGCCTGAGTGAAAGACTTGCAATGCTGAAATCAAAAAATCAAACTTCCGCCGAAACTCAAGCCAAGCTTGATAAGATAATAGATATGATAGAGCATGAGAAATTCGAGCTGGAAACGTTCGATAATGTGCTTATCAGAAAGCTGATAGAATGTGTGAAGGTTCTGAGCAAGACGGAGATACTGTTGATCTTTAAAGGTGGGTATGAGGTCAGAACGGAGATTGAATAACGATTAAAATTTACAGCTTGCGATATATTCGCAGGCTGTTTTTGTTGGGAGGTGTAACATTGTCATCAAACTTTGACGGCATAAAAACGAGAAAATACGGCATTGAGATCGAAATGACTGGACTTACACGAAGTCAGGCGGCAAAGGCTATGGCAAATGTCTTTGACGGGCGTGTTGAACACGAGGGCGGAAGCTATGACAAATACGTTGTAACTGATTCAAAGAACAGAAAGTGGGCGATAGTTTATGACGGTAGTATCAACTGCTATAATGCAAACGGAGACAGAGCGTCTAAGTCTTACAGCGTGGAAATGAACTCTCCTGTGCTGGAATATGGAGACATACCGCTTTTGCAGGAAGTTGTCAGAGCGTTACGCCGTGCAGGCGGAGTAACAGGTCCTCGGTACTGTGCAGGGACGCATATCCATATTTCAGCGGACGATTATACACCCCAACAGATACGAAATCTAGTGAACATATTTGCAAGCAAAGAAGATTTTCTGTGGGACGCTTTGCAGGTTTCGACCGCTCGTGAAAGTTACTGTCGCAAAATGGACAAGGAATTTATCAAAGAGATAAACCAAAAGAAACCTACCGATATGGAAACGATAAAGCGGCTTTGGTATCACGGCAGAATGAGCGAGCAGTTTCAGCATTATTCAAACAGCCGATATGTGATCTGCAATCTGCACAGCTTTTTTCAGCACGGACATTATGAGATAAGAGCGTACAACGGTTCTCTTCACGCAGGAGAGGTAAGAAGTCAGATAGTGCTTGCATTAGCCATAAGCAATGCGGCAATGACAAAGAAATACTGTTCTCCTCACGTTTCTCAAAGTGATAATATGCGGTATAGCTTTCGGGTATGGCTATTGAATCTGGGGCTGATAGGTGAAGAATTCAAGAATTGCAGATCTCACTTGCTGAAACATCTGGAAGGCGATATTGCATGGAGGCACCCGGAGGACGGCATTGCTGCAAGGGCAAGGCTAAAAAAAAAACGAGAGCTTGAAAAACAAGCGGCTCGTGAGCGGCGTGCCGAGCCTGTAAGCGGCAACAGCACACAAGCCGAAAATGTACCCGAAGAAAACAACGAGCCCACAGAGAGCCAATGTGAGGGCGTTGAAGAGGAACTTGAAATGAGTATGTAAAATTGCAAAGGAGTTTTTATGGAATACAGAAGATTATATATCGCCTATGGAAGTAACATCAATCTTGAACAAATGGCATACCGCTGTCCAAATTCAAAGATCGTAAGCAAGGAGATGCTGAAAGGATACGAGCTTGAATTCAGAGGTGTTGCGACGATCGTGCCGAATGATAAATCGGAAGTTCCCGTACTCATATGGGAGATAGACGGACGAGATGAGTACAGTCTTGACAAATATGAGGGCTTTCCGAATCTTTACCGCAAGGAGCTGTTTGAGATAGAGGTAGACGGAGAAAAGAAAGAGTGCATGGCGTACTTGATGAACAAAGGACAGATATCGCCGCCGACCAGTTATTATTACAACGTCATAAATCAGGGATATGAGGCGAACGATATGGATACTAGCTATCTGAGGGCGGCACTTGAAAGGTCGGGTTGCGAACAGTATTTTGATGAAGATATGGACGAGGAATTTGACGAAGATGATGATTTTCAGATGAAACTTTAAGGAGCGTGGTCAAATGAGATACAAGGATTTTTATGTGAGAATTACGCCAGACAAATATATCCCCAGAGTTGACAAGAAAGGCAGAGATATTCTCTGTGAGGGATTTTTGATACAGGTTTTCGCTGACGAGACCGAACGTATTGAGATCGACAACTTTTCTGCGGCTGTGGGTTTTGAGATACTGGAGAACAGTTTGGCTGAGGCGAAGCAGTTGGCGAAAGATTATATTGACTGTGAGGGGAAGTTTATTGACTTAAAGTCATAATTTTGACATTATGAGCACTTATTTTTACTATTTATATTTTAAGTTGTCATATTATGATAAAATTAAGCTAAGATGAATATGCGATATATTGCTCTATTTATAGTTTCAAAACACCTCTATCTTTGGTTTAAAGGTGAAAATTAGAGCATATTTCTAAAGGACATTCACAAATTTTGTAAATCATCTTTGTGTGGAAAGTTTATACATTGCAGCACGCTCGTTTATATTTTTGAAATGGGAAATATAGTGAAGAATAGGTGGATTTTATGGGCAATAAAATTATTTATATAAAACTAAAAGAAGGTTGCAAACCTATTGAATATTTTAGAAACTCTTTTGATGAGAGAAAGAATTATTATTATAATTTGAGTTCTTATGCTGAAGATGAGCTAGAAATCAGTAAAGCTTCTATTGGTAGCAGTTATTTTTTAATTGCCCTAATACACGACAATGATAAAATTATTTATTCATATCTTGGCACGGGAACAATATCTCATAATGATAAGGGATTTAGTATAAAATTTAACATTAAATCAAAACGCAATTATGGAACAGCAATCAAGAATATTTGCAAATTGTCTGAATTAAGCCTTTCTGATGACTTTAGAAAAGATGAATATGTGCTAAAAGAAGAATCGGAGTTAATTGCCAAACAAATAGATTTTATAATTAATAGACCATTTGAAGAAAAAACAAAAGAACAGCGTTATGAAAAAATAAACTCAGAGAATGGCCTTGCTGACTTGGCCCAAAGAAATGAGTACTGTGAAAGGGCATATAATCTTCGTGCACCAATGCAGCATAGGGGGCAGCGTGACTATGAACGCATAGTTCATTCAAAGGCTTTTAGGCGAATGGTAGATAAAGCGCAGGTCTTTAGTGCTTCGAAAGGAGATTATTATAGAACGAGAATGACTCATACTCAAGCTGTTTCACAAATCGCTCGTGGAATAGCAGAGGGGTTAGGACTAAATATGTATCTAACTGAGGCTATTGCATTGGGTCACGATATAGGTCATACGCCTTTCGGACATCAGGGCGAAAGGATCCTCGATAGCATTCTGCAGGGAAAGTTTAACATAATTAAAAATGTTGAATCGTTTAGTGGAGATTTGTCATTTGGAGGTTTTAAACACAATTATCAATCAATAAGGGTTGCTACTTTGCTTGAAGAAGAATATACAGAAATATGTGGTATGGACTTAAGTTACCAGACATTGGAGGGTATGCTAAAACATACGAAACTTAAACGAGATAATTACTCACTTGATCAATTTATTTCAATAGATTTAAGTTAATAATTGACGTTATATCTATACTAAAAAAGTTAGATTGTTATTTGTAACTTTTTCTTGCTGTCTTACCAAAAGTTAGGAAATATATTCCTCGTGAAGATGGTTAGAATGCAGAAAAGTGCGGATAAAAAGTATTGTAGTATATTAATTGCATAGTTACTATTTGTAATAGAAAGGCAGATGTTATTATGAGTATTTTTGATTTTAAAGAATCTGCGTCATATAAAATTAATGAACATTTATATAATGTGCAAAAGGAATTTATAGTTCTAGGCCTTTGTGGTAAGGTGGGATCAGGTGTATCTGAAGTTGCGGAGATTCTAGAACTTCCCTTTGAAGAGTTTCATCTTCCACAGCCTGGATTTCAAGGCGATGATTCATATGATGCTCATGAATATCGTATTCTCTATACAGTAAAAACGACAGCTTTCGACAATAGGTTGTCGTTTTTTATTTGCAATTGATTTGAGAATTGTGCTCTGGCAGAATTGAATGTGAAATGACAAACAATGGAATTTGTGCGTATTGTTCATACTTTTTATCAAAATTAGTACGGATTAATTCATGGGAATTGTAAAATTTACATAAAAATATGTTGACATTATTATGGAAAAGTGTTATGATATATATATCGATATTTTAAGAATGGAGCTTATAGAACTATGTGTAAAATGATTAGTAGCGAATCAATAATCGGGAACTTTCTCCTTGCGGCTTTGGAAAAGGGAGATGATCGAATTAATGTTGATAAGTTATTTATGTTTGAATCTCTTTTAGGTTCAAATTTGAATCATCTTAATTATTTTACCTGTTTAAACTATATGAATATATTGGATTTCGCAGAGGACTATCCTTTTTTTGTAAAGTCTGTGAACGAAATCAATGTATGTATGACTGATTCCTATGACCAATATGTATTATCAAACAAACTCAGCAGATATTTTAAAATGGGATTACCAAAGGTCGTAATAAATGAGATGCAAACTGTTTCACAAAAAGTGTTGGAGGATAGAATTTGAAGGTAAAAAGTATAAAAGATGCTATACATGGTTACATACGTTTGGAAGAACCGTTTTGGAAAATAATTGATACGGCAGAATTTCAAAGGTTAAAATGGATAGAACAGACCAGCTATCGAGTTTTATATCCATCTGCAAGACATGATAGATTTATTCATTCTATTGGCGTTTATCATCTAGGTCAAAAAGCGATTCAAGGATTTTTGAATAACTGTGATGATAAAGATGCAGAAATAGTAAAAAAATATAAATATTCATTCCTTTTGGCCTGCCTGCTGCATGATATAGGTCATGCACCGTTTTCTCACACGTGTGAAAATCTTTTTAGTTATAAGGAAAAGATTAACAATAAAAATTCAAAGATTAATAAGGAACTTCTTGCAGAAATTAAATCTCATCTTGATGATCCGGCTTATCATGTTTTTGAGAAGGATTACTTCAGTCTTATAATGAAGAATCCGCCTGCACCTCATGAAATTATGAGTTCCATTATCACTTGCAGGAAATTTGGTGATTATAATAAATTCTTTGAAAGCGAAAATATAAATTCTTTAAACTTGGATCTTATAGTTCGTTCGTTCTATAATAGGTTGTTGTTATTCCTACAAACGAACTGATGACGAAGATAAACGGCTTGAACTAGGGATAAAAAACTGTTTGATAAGGTTGCTTAATTCATCGACTGTTGATGTTGACAAATTGGATTACATAGCAAGAGATACGCAGATGTCAGGTTATGATAGTATTGTGCTAGATAACAAGCGACTTTTGGATAATGTTTGTATAGTTGACAATGATGGAATATATTATCCGGCTTTTGGAAAAGGAGCTCTGAGCGTATTAAACAATGTTGTCATTGCGAAGAACTCTCAAGCAAAATGGATTATAAATCACCCCGTTGTAATATATGAAGCATATTTGCTATGCAAAGCGATTGGAATATCCTTAGCGAATTCAGGCCTACGGAATACAGATAACGTTGTGCTTTCTTCCGATGAAATAATAAACTTTATTTTTTCTTCGGCTTCATTATCAAAGGAAGGGCACCAATATTTCGGTGGAAAATTTAGGCTATTATCTGATGTTGAAATATTGAATTTGATGAAATCTCACATGGAGTATTCTGTTGTATCAGAATATTTTTCTAGAGATGAAAGAAAAAGTCCCGTGTGGAAATCAAGCGAAGAATTTTTATATTGTTTAGATTCTAATGAGGATAAGGCGGCAGAGGTAGCTGAATATATGGCACCGCTGATAAATTTTTTCAATAATGTTGATGATATTACAGATTTGCGTCAGATTGATAGTAAAATCCTTCTGGATGATTCGTTAAATGAAAGGCAGGATAAAGAGACTGTTCAAAATCTTATTAATGTTTTGTTGGAGTATCACCCGGATACGTCGTATGTAATATTACCCGCTAAAAATACATTTTATGCTCGTATAGATGCGGATAAGTTATATATACGATTTGGAAATGTTTCTCAAAATTATACTACCTATAAAAAACTAGAGGGAGAGGACAAAGGAGCTTTAGACAAGCGTTATAGTTTTTTCTATCTTTACTCAAGCAAGAAAATTGATCCAAAGAAGTTTTTAGAATATCTTTATGATAAAGCACATTCTAATATAATCTACGTACCTTAAATCTACTCATTTGTTGAAATTCGAGCCATTATAGTTCAGGCGAATTTATTGTAGGGTTGACTTTTTTGAGAATGTCACATTAGATATTTGATGGCTTTAAGTTTTTATCTTGCGTATAAATAATTTTTTTGATAACGATATTACATGAAAGGCTCGATTTTATCGGGCTCTTTTCTTTTACTATAATAAATTTGGTAGCAATATCTGATGAGTAAAATAGATTTTATTCTAAGGTTCATTGTAATATGTAGTTAGTCTGTCGTTTAATATGATTATATAAGAATAAAGAATCTGCATTTTTTTTGTTAATCCTCACGCAACGCACTTTCTAATTGATAAATACACTGACGGTATCGTTTAACTTTTGTTTGTCTCAAATCTTATGTCGAGTTTCTTATCTTCTTTCTGATGAATAAGAATTAGTTTGACAAGCATTCTCAAATTAACATCAGATATTGAGCATTCAACAGAATCGCACCAATAATCTAAGTTGCATTTTTAAGGTGTTCGTTTCTCTAATTACGGACTTTGTTATACTCCTTTGAATAGTTTACCTTTGTTCCAGTCTTTTAATTTCATCATTGCGTTATATTGTTGGAACCCTCTGCGTGCTTCTATCGTCCATTTGCTGTGAATCTTTGTCAGCAATTTGACAACGTGATTGATAATGAAAATGATAATGCTATATTAAGGCTGGCTATAAAAAAGCTGCCACAAGACTATATGGATGTCATTCATTTATACTACACAAAAGATTTATCTGCTAAAGAGATTTCGGATTTGCTTGATATATCAAATACAAATGTCTATTAAAGAATTTCCAGAGTCAGAATGTTAAAAAATATATATTTTGAGGAATGCGAGATTATTGAATAATAAATTCTCGACGCTATTGCTGATACATTAGACGAAGAATGTGCTGAAACGATTTCAAAACACGGGTGTGACAATATTTCTTCTGATGAATTTAATAAAAAATATGGATAAATTGATAAAAAGGCAAAGACAACCTTATCACAAATTTATCAGCACTACCTCAAGACGAATGGCGTCCATAATCGATGTGGTACTGATTGTTTCATTTTCGATTGTGGTGAGTGTGGATGCATAGAAACGTGCATTCAAGAAAGTTTTTAATGAATATATTCTCAGATCATTCTGACGTAACGGCAGATATATCTGACAATTCATATTCCAATACGATCAATGAGTTTTATGAAATATATTATAATCTTAGTGACTACAGTATAATTTTCAATGACAGATCCGATCTTTAAAGGCATATTATATACTTGGAATTTCTCAATAATGAACAAAAGATATGTTTAATATAAGATTAAAAACGGAAAGTGCTGAGATAACGTTCAAAGATATTACAGAAAAAGAAAGCATATCGTTCACAGATAATCGTAGATTTAATTATTACATATGGAATAATAGTGAGTATATTATTATGATAAACTCAAATGTTAGTAAAAATAGACTAAGAATTACAATTGAATTTGTGCAAAAGGTAGAATGATAAGTAGTAATCTAAAAAAATGTCAGAAATACGCCTCCAGTGTTGTTATGTATTATTGAAACGGGTAATACAGAGTTTAATAGTAGATTTTCAAAAGGAGTTTTTTCAAAAAGTGTGTTTGCCGCTGATATTTCTACATATGACAAATACACAAGCAATGTCAGCACAGCTTTGGCAGTTTAGGTTACAATGCTAAAATGCAGAAGTGTTGTTACAGGATAGTTAGGTATTACGAACAAAATAACTATAACACAGGAATTTCAAAAGAAAAGCGGTTTTACCTGGAGTTCAATAAACGGCAGAGGCACTACAAAGTTTACTTTTACGCAGTTTTTGAACAATCTTATTCCAATATAAGCCGTGGTAGAAACAAAGCAAAGACCATTGCTAAGGTCTATAGTGGAACAGACTATAAAACGTATTCCACTTATTATTGATACGATGAATGTAGGTTCCGGAGATGGTAGAAATCGCTCTTAGAAATTACAACATTAGTAAAATGGTACGACGACAGTGTAAAAACTATAAGGTGATACTGCACAACACCGTCAGACTTTATTTGTGTGGCGTTGCATTATGTTATAATCAGACAATATTAAACTTTTTATCTTGTTACGCTGTGCAATTTGGTATAAACTTAATAATCTAAGGGAGGTAAAATATGTCGTTAAAATATCATCAGCTTGATAGTTCTGTTGAGAAACAGATAAAGGAAAATATATCAAAGGGAATATTGAGTTCATACAGATTTATGGACGAAAATGCTGTGCGAAGAAATATGGAAAAGGACAAAAATAGCGTACTTCGTCCGTCTTTTGGACGTGATATAGAGAAAATTCTTCATTTGCCTTTGTACAACAGATATAATGATAAAACGCAGGTATTTTCATTCTACAACAATGATGATATCACTAGACGAGGCCTGCACGTTCAGCTTGTGTCACGGATAAGCAGAAATATTGGAAGAATGCTTGGCCTTAATCTTGATCTGATAGAATCTATCGCACTTGGACACGATGTTGGACACACACCTTTTGGCCACGCAGGAGAACGTTATCTCAGCGAGCTTTTGCAGAAAGAAACCGGACGGCATTTTAATCATAATGTTCACAGTATACGTGTTCTTGATATTTTGTACAGGCGAAATATAAGTTTACAGACACTAGACGGGATACTGTGCCACAATGGTGAATTTGAGCTTAATGAATATCGCCCCCAAAAGGGTCTGACATTTGAGCAATATGACAATAATGTTGAGCTTTGTTATACTGAGGGCGGAGAGGCAATAAAAAAACTTGTTCCGTCAACTTTGGAGGGCTGTGTAGTAAGGATTTGCGATATTTTAGCCTATATCGGTAAAGATAGGCAAGATGCGATAACGGCAAAAATATTGTCGGACGATTCAATATTTTCATCTGAATTTATTGGCAGCAAAAATGCTGAGATGATAAATAATCTTACTGTTATTTTGAAAAGAGGAATGATGTTTGAAACAAAAATTCTAAAAAACAGCATCATCTATTTCATAGTCGCAACACATACTTGTGCAATAAAATAGATGCACACCTCGAAAAGCTCGTATTTACGAGCTTTTTTTGCGTTTTGAGGGTAAAAATTTCAGGTGTAAAACCGTAGATGCTTTTTCGTAAAAAAGGATCTGAACCCTCAACAATTAAACATCGTCAAACAAAACGGCAGACTTTGAGTATATTTTGCTCTAAGCCTGCCGTTTTGTATATAAAAGAACTTTCACAAAGTTTTCAATACAAATTTATTGGATCTGCCGATTTTGTTGGTATCTCTTAAAATAGAGAAACCAATAGGATCGGCTTTTTTTTGTTTTTTAGAGCGGATACTCAGAATTCCTTAATGTAAACGACATGACGGTTGTTTATCCTAATGGAATAATTGATATTATTCCGTGGGAAAACGGAAATGTGGACAAGAAAAATATTCAAAGATTCTTAACGGCTCTTTTAAAAGACGGCGAGTCTGAAACAATCAGTCTGAAACCCGGAGAAAGTATTGTCGGACATTATTCAGCAAGAAAAAAACACTTTCTTCTAATTTTGATGACTAAAAAAATATAAGAAAGCATTACCATAGGAGCGGCAATCGGATTTCTGATCATAATTTTTCAGCATGGAAAACTGTGCGTCGGATTCCTATGAAAACAAGATTTCACATATCAGGAAGAAAAAATTGAAAAGAAGAATCATTTCAATTTTCATGTCTGTTATTGTCCCCATCAACATAATTGTTCCGGTCTACGCTTCGGCAGCAGATGTCGCTGATAACAATTCATCTGTCTATATAGGCAATGGTTATGTTGTTTATTATGATATTAAAAGCTCATGGGGCAATAATCAGAATATTGAAATAAAAATCAAAAATATAGGTTCAGAAACTATATCAAACTGGGCTTTGAAATACGACGCTCATGGAGAGATAAGCGGACTTTGGAACGGCATTGCTTACAGCAGCGAAACTCAGTATATTATAAAAAACGCAGGATATAATTATGAAATTCAGCCCGATCAGGAAGTGAATTTCGGTTACTGTGTGACAGGAGAAGGTCTTGAAATTCCAAAAGCTTTTGAAATCTGTTTACAAAGAACCGATAAAGCAGAAAATGAATATATTGTTTCGCTGAATGTTACCAACGATTGGGGTAACGGTTTTACCGGTGAAATAAAAATACAAAATCTCTCAGCCGAACCAATAGAAGCTTGGCGACTCAATTTTGATACTAATTTTACAATTGAGGATATATGGAATGCGAGACTGGTATCTGCAGATGCAAATTCATATTCTATTGCAAACGACATTACAACAACCCCGATAGCAGCTAATGAAACTAAAACATTTGGATTCAAAGCTTTAAAGGAAAGAGGTGTAACAGCGGAAATATTCAACTGTATAGTTAATAGAGTGACTATTAACGAAAACTTTAAATCGCTTGAATTTCTTGAAACTGGTCTTGTGTTGACTTCTTTTGCACAATACAATTAAAATACGATACAGATGACGACGGTATAAACGACGGCGATGAAATAGCTCTAGGACTTGATCCATTAAATCCCCAGACTTTTGGCGTGCCTGATTCTGAGTATATATTTGAAGTTGACGTTCCGTCAGTTGTCGAAAATTTTTCAAATATTAATACCGATACAAATCCTTTCGATGTATCGGTTAAAATAAAAGCTGCAGGGAATATTCTGTCAAATCTTGATGCAAGAGAAAGCCTTTGCTCAAAAGCAATGACAAATGATGCAACTTTAGGAATTTTTTCGGAATTTATTTACGATGAGGGTTGCAAAATTGAAGAAGCTGTGATACAATTTAAAATAGATGACGAGTATGCAGTCGAAGCAGATACTAAAAAGGCTGAAGATTCTGAATTCTATACACTGTTTCCATTGCTTATTTCAGTATTAGAATTAGGTAATCAAGGCATATCTACTGCTTTTTCATGTATATCGGACCTTTTCAGTAACACGGTCAAAACTTGTAATTAATGAAATAAGAAGATTATTGATCTTAGAGGAGGATTTTTTTTGATAGATGGCAATAATGAGTTAGAAAATCATATTTACTATGTTTGCTTAATAAATGTTATTTTATTTCTGATTGGCGTATTTGCGGCTTATGGTGTTTATTATGAATATTTGTATGAAGGGATATTCACTAACGGTATATCTGATTTCAAAAGATTGATAATATTTAATTTTATATGCTATCTTTTGGTTGTGTATAATGCCGCAGTCATTATAATGGCTATGGGTGAGGGCCTTTTGCTAAGTGCAAGATATAGGAAATTTAATAAGTCAAAAAAATTAGGCTTGAAAATTATTACATCAGCCGTAATAAAC
Source organism: Ruminococcus sp. RTP21204st1_B2_RTP21204_210225 (assembly GCF_040914135.1). Taxonomy (NCBI): domain Bacteria; kingdom Bacillati; phylum Bacillota; class Clostridia; order Eubacteriales; family Oscillospiraceae; genus Ruminococcus; species Ruminococcus sp. RTP21204st1_B2_RTP21204_210225. The sequence goes on from NZ_JBCPGA010000017.1 coordinate 11,920, forward strand.
CATGATAAAGATTTTTTGTTAAAAAATCGGATACGGATATTAGTTTTTATTTGTTTGCTTATAGGAGTAGGTGCAGGTATAAATAAAATATTTGAGATCAGCAATATGACAGTATTTGAACAGTTGTCTCTGATATCCGAAATAAATGACGATATAGAATATGATGATCCGATAAGTATTGAAACCGACAGCATTGAGTTATACGATAATCGAAATATTTGGGTAGAAAACAGTGATGGTGTTAATGTTAAACGATCACTAAAATCAAGTCAGGTCGAAACGATCAAGGGCGACAACGGATTTCAAAAAGAAATTCCAGTTGAACGGCATTTTCGAATCTCATATTATAAAAGATCAGGTTATGTAAAAGAAGTTCTGGATATAACGGATACCTCCGATTACAATTTGTCACTTAGTTCTCCATCATATTCATATTTTATAAAACAAAATATTGAAATAAGATTAAGCGTCAATGAAAACAATACAATACTTGTAGAGCGTTCTGGTATTGCAGTGTATGATGATTTAGATCCGAACAGCGTAGAATTAGCTGAGATGGAAAAGAAAATATATTGGTACATTACCTGTGACGGCGAGTTTTATAAGCGCAGTTTAGCTATTCGGTCAAACTGGACAAATATTCTAACTTTTGCTCCTGCCGGAGATTACGCTGTCACTCTTGTTTTGGATAATGACGAAGAAATCGAAGATCAAGCCCCTATCAGCAATACCATTTTATATTCTAAGAGGAGTAAGAATAGTAATTCTGAAGAGTATGAGAGTGTACCACTGGAAAAAGAAGATTGATTATTTTAGGGGGAAAAACAATGCCTCAATTCATAAAATCATTCCTATGGCGGTTCATATTAGACATTATCTTATTGGGGACATTTGTTAGGTTTTGTCAAAATATCATTTTGACAATTACGTCAAGATTCATATCTGAGGTGACATAATTATGGCCAACAAGGCATTATTTTGGTATAACTACAAAAGATTTGTTGACGAAGGCACCATTAAGCCGCTGCCTCCAAAGACATTTGCATTGTCAGGATTAATAACTGCTTGTGGTCTTGTGCTTAGTCTAACAATTTATTGTTTGGTATTTCCTAACAGCTTTGTTGGAGAGAATACACCTATTAAACTGTTTTTCTGTACATTGTTTTATATGCTTGGTACGCTTGCCATGATCGGCGGAGTGTACTTTGGTATATCGCTTGTTGTTACAAGGTTTATACCTGATAAATTATGTAATATATCCGGTCAATGTAAAAGTGCAGTAATGGCATATGGCGCATCGAGTATAGCCTACAGTGTAAATAAAGAATTTGAAGAAGAAATAAATAAAATACCAATTGTCAATCAGTACTACAATATTCGACTAGTGGATGTTCAAAATTATTATTATAGGTTAGCTTATGCAAGATTATTATCTGAAAAGAAATATGTCGATTTTAAAGAGAGTGCTCCAGAACTATTTTCAGCACTGCGTGATAATTCTGACATAACTTCTGCGAAAATAATGATAGCAAAGCTTGAGAAGGTGTTGACAGATGCGTAAATATCCCAGAAATGTAGAAGAGAAAGATAATTACCTTTCTCTTTTGATATTTCCGAATTTGATGCTATACATAATTGCATTTGCAGGATTTGATTATTTTTATAATAATGTATTTTGTGAATTTAAGGCAGAACTTCATTTAACAAAGATATTATACTTTTTAATGATTGTGATATGTTCTTATAATGCTTCTAAACTCATTTTGACGCTGGTTGAGTTTCCGTACAGAACCTATAAGGGTGAGCATTATACATACAGGAATAAATTTAATTTTTTCAAGGCAATTTATAAAAAACAATTTTTTCGCATTTTTATAATGTTTTTGCTCTTTTTTCTCTGTATGCTCATTCATATGAATTTAAAAGCATTTGATTATGAAATTACGCCTGAACATCAAACAAATATTAAAGAAAATCAGAGCGTTGTATCCTCTTCTGATTTAAAAGATGATGATTCAATTCTATTAGCGGAAATTACGATTGAAGAAAATAAAAATATTATTCTTATAAACAGACCCGAAATACCGCAGAAAGAAACTGATAAAAACTTATTTTGGTATGTAACCCAAAATGGCAAATTATGCAAATGTTTTCAGGCATACAGTAAAACTTGGACTAATTTTTTGACTTTTGCTGATAAAGGCGATTACACAGTTACTTTAGTGATTGATTATGATGATGCTACAGGAGAATATACTCCCATTAGTAACACGATTGAATACACGGTTGAATAATAAGTAGGAAAAACAATGACCCAATTCACAAAATCATTTCTATGGAGATTTATACTAGATATAATTCTACTTGGAATTTTCGTAAGACTTTTGCAGAACATTATCTTGGCGATTCTGTCAAGAAGTATGGAAACTTATGATGATGTTGATTATGTATATGATAAATACGCATATAACAATATCAAACATATTAATGAGGAGATTTTGTAGGGAAAAATATGAAAGCTATTAAAACAATTTATAATAATTGCAGTTGGTTTTTGTTAGTGCTGATATTCGGAAATATATTATTGAATTTTTTTGCTCCAAACTCATTGATTGGTCAAGAAAATATAAATTTAGTTTGTTTATTTTTGAAAATTAAAGCAATCTCAGCAATTGTACTAGCCTTTTTTATGATCATGTTTATGATAAAATCGGCTGTAACATTCGTTAATGAAAAAGGTTACGGTTTAGGTCATAAAATTGTTGGAGTCGTATTTTCGTGTTTTGTTTCAATATTGTGGATGAATTTTATATCTGTTCAGTCTCAGTATAGTACATACGGCATAAAAAATCTAATTGAAGAAATTTCTGTTGCGCAAAAAATAAGCAACGGAAGTGCTTTTAAGAAAACTATTAATTTAACCAAGCAAGATGATAATATTTCGGTTTATACAAAAAAATCGAAAAAGTCTTCTTATCCATCACGATTTCAAGGTGTTCAGGCTACTCAATTGTATAATTTTTATGGAGTTTATGCGGATTCAGACAAATTAAAAGTATATAATGAAAGCATAAATACTCAACTAAGATTAAGTCTTAGTAAATCAGAGTTTGACTATTATAATGACTTGATAAAATCAGCTAATAACAATGATGAGTTTCAAATTGAGTTTTATACTGATAAAGATGGAAAGAATTTGGGATACATAGAATCAATTCAGTTGGTTGAGAAAAAAAATTCGCCGTCATATTCAGAAAATATATCTGTGAAAGAAAATTCTGATTTATATACTGTTACAAAGAGCGATAATTCAGAATTAGAAAATATATGTTGGCTTATAGTCAAGGACGGTGAAATTCAAAAAATTGTCGATGCAAGTGAAATAAACGAATTCAAATTGCGAAAGGATGTGCCGGAAGGAGTATATACAGTATTATTGTGTACTGATTATGATTCTACCACACATTCATATACACAAGTAAGCAACGCTATTGAAATTATAATTTGATAACATGAGAAAGACATGACCAAATTCACAAAATCATTCCTATGGCGGTTCATATTAGACATTATCTTATCGGGGACATTTGTTAGGTTTTGTCAAAATATCATTTTGACAATTACGTCAAGATTCATATCAACCTATTCGACACCGTTTCTTATTATTGAAGCAGTTGTCGTATCGGCAATCAGTATGTTGTTTATCTGCTTTATCACATACTGGAATATCAGCGTTATTTCAAACAAATGGAGAGCTATGAAGCTTTGAGGGGTTTATAAGCTTCATTGATAAGTGGATAGAGAAAATGACCAGATTGGTGATTGCGTGAAAAATGCAGGATAGTTGTAAATATGTTGAATTATCGATACTACGAAAAAGACCGAGTAAGATGTTCCGGTGGAACATTTTGCTCGGTCCGATTTTTATTTGACTTGAATAGTTATTATGTTGTAATATCAGACCTGAGCCGCATATACTCCGTAGATCTCGGTATAATTAGAGGTAAATATGTGAAGCTGTCCCATATCATAAATGCTTACTCCGTAGTTGCTGAAAGCTTGTGCAATGTCATCGTATGAGTAGAAAGCAACTCCTGACGACACCTCACTTGCACTAATGCAAATATCCCAGCTATATGAGTACTTGTTTTCAAGGACCAGCATAGGAGCACTGTCACCGCTGTATACCATGGCAATTTTATAGTTATCGCTTATATACTTTAACCCGTCAGAAATCGTAAGAGCTGACCAGACAGGTATGACGCTTCCCATTTTATTTTGTAATAGTCACCAATCACATAACACCGTTATGTTTCAATATCATATAATATGCTGAAAATATAGTAAATGTATTGACATATCGAGCGTTATATGCTAAGATAACAGTGTTATGTGAAGTGGAAAGCGGGGTGCAGTAATGGGTGACGAACTTGAAACAAGGGAAAAGCTGTTGGAAAGTGCAATGGCCGAGTTCTCTGAAAATGGTTATATGAAGGCTTCTCTGAGAAAAATATGCGCTGACGCAGGCGTGACGACCGGTGCGCTGTATTTCTTCTTTAAAAATAAAAATGACTTGTTCAAGGCTATTGTCGATGAGCCGCTGAAAGAGCTTTGCAAGCTTCTTACGGAGCATTATATGCAGGATGCTCAGGATATGGATAGCGATGACCCTGCGGTGCTTTCTGCTGAGTATCACATTGACACCCACACCGACCTTGACAAGCTTGTGGAGTATATGTATCTCCACTATGACGTTTTTATGCTGCTGCTCACGGGTGCGCAGGGGTCTGAGTATGAAAATACTGTGGATATGATCGTGGATATGACAGAACAGGGCTTTAGGATATCAGCGGAAAAAGCTGCCGCAAAAATGCCTAACTGCCACGTTGATGAGTATATGCTTCATTGGATAACCCATATAAGTGTTGACGCCTACACTCATTTGCTAACTCACGAGAGAGATGTGGAAAAGGCAAAGCTCCATATGCGCAGAGTAATGGAGTTTCTAATAAAAATATGGTTTACAATGATAGTCGAGGATTAGAAAATTGCCGCCTTCGGGCGGTAACTTTTAGAAACCTACATAACAACGTTATGTGTGAATTTTGTATCTCAAATGTCGATGAAATGTGCAGATATGCACATTTTTATATAAAGTAAAGTTAGCTAAGTCTAACTTATAAATGGAGGAAATGATATGTATTTGGAGATCAGAGATGTTAAGAAAAGCTACGGCAGTGACGCCAGCTATATTCAGGTGCTAAAGGGTATCACCACAAGTCTGGAAAAAGGTCAGATGTGCGTTATTCAGGGTACGAGCGGCTCTGGTAAATCCACGCTCCTTAACTGCATAGGCGGCCTTGACACTATGGATAGTGGCTCTGTTAAGGTCGACGGCAAGGAGATTTTCGGTCTTAAACCTGATAAGCTTGCCGACTACAGAAAGGAAAATCTAGGTTTTATCTTTCAGTTTTATAACCTCGTTCCAAATCTGACAGTTGTGGAAAATATTCAGGTTTGTGAATATCTTTCAGATTCGCCACTGGACATGGAAGAACTTCTCACAACGTTGGGACTTTCCGAACACAGAAACAAGTTTCCGTCACAGCTTTCAGGCGGTCAGCAGCAGAGATGTGCTATAGCAAGGGCACTTATAAAAAATCCAAAGCTTCTTTTGTGTGACGAGCCTACAGGCGCTCTTGACTCGAAAACTTCAAGGGATATTCTCATTCTGTTGGAGAAGATAAACGAAAAATATGGCACAACAATGCTTATCGTTACCCACAACAACGCTATAAAAAATATGGTGCATAAGGTAATAATCGTTAAGGACGGACTTATCAAAAAGGATTATCTTAACGAAACACGCATACCTGCCGCAGAGTTGGAGGACTTGTAATGAACAGGGTACTCAGAAAAAGACTCAGACGTGAGCTTAAAACAAATTTCGCACGTTATCTTGCGCTTGTATTGCTTATCGTAATGGGAATGTACATAATAGTTTCCGTGGTTGCAAGTGCAGACACTATCATCGACGGAACTGCCGAACATGGTAAGCAAAACAAGGTCGAGGACGGACAGTTCGGCGTTTTTATTCCTCTTACAGACGAGCAGGAAAAGGAAATAACAGACAAAGGAATTACTCTTGAACAGCATTTCAGCATTGACGTTACCGCGAAGGACGGCTCAAAGCTTCGTGTTTTCCGTAAAAGAAATGACATTGACCTTATAGAGCTTGACAGTGGCAGACTTGCTGAGAAAAAGGGCGAAGCGGTGGTAGAAAAGCGTTACAGCGAGGAACATTCTCTGTCAGTGGGCGATAAGCTTACAGCAGGCGGTGTTGAGTTTGAGATAGTTGGAATAGGAACTACACCTGACTATGACACACCTTTTGAAAATTTCTCTGACACGGCTGTGTCAAGCAAGGGCTTCGGACTTCTTTTCGTAAGCGACGATCAGTATGACTATTTCAAAAATGACAGTGAACAGAAAGCAGAGGATCTTTGCTATGCTTACAGACTTAACGGCAAGGCAACAGATGACAAGCTTAAAGAAATGATCGAGGATTTTGACTTTGATTATAAAAAAGTCACAGACAAGTATTATCTTGAAACTATCAAGGACGTCTTGAAGCAGCGTGACGATATTTCAAATGGTATCGACAAGCTTTATGACGGCTCACAGACCCTTAAAGACGGTGTGAAAGACCTTTCTGAGGGAGCAGACGCTCTCTATGACGCAATGGGCGGACTTTACGAGGGTGCAAAGGCACTCCCAGAGGGTGCGAACGCTATCACGGCAGGAGTTAAAGCCGCATATGACGGCTCAAAAGATCTGTCAGATGGTGTAAGATCTGCATACAGCGGTGCAGAAAGCCTTGCAAATGGTATTGATAGCTTCAAAAAGCAGGCTGACGAGCTTCTTGACGAGGTTTTCACCATTGACCTTGACAACCTGACAATGTTTGTGAAAAAGGGCGACAACGTTCGTATAGCTGGTGCGGCAGGTGACGTTGTCATGAACAAATATGCAGGACTTGGTGTGGGTGTTATACTTATGGCACTTCTTACTTATGTTATCTCTGTTTTCGTCATTCATCAGATCCAGCGTGAAAGCAGTGTTATAGGTGTGCTTTATGCTCTTGGCGCAAAGAAAAAAGATCTTATCCGCCACTACATAACGTTGCCGACTATAGTTGCATTTGTTGGCGGAATAATCGGTGCGGTCATAGGATTTTCACCTGTGGGAATCGATTATCAGCTTCTCGACAGCTACGCATATTCCTCGCTCCCTGATTTTACCCCTGTTTATCCTTTGTATCTTATCATTTACAGCATTGTAATGCCTCCTGTTGTTTCGGTGATAGTTAATACCCTTGTGATAAACAAGCGGCTTTCTCAGACGGCTCTTTCACTTATAAGAAACGAGCAGAAAACAGGTCACTACAGCAGAGTGAAGATAAAGAGCAGGAATTTTATCCGCAGATTTCAGATACGCCAAATGCTTCGTGAAATGCGCACAGGCATAACAGTGCTTCTCAGTATGCTGTTTTCACTGTTTATTCTTATGCTTGGCGTTGATTGCTACTACCTTTGTGAGAACGTGAGAAAAGACACTATAAATGACACAAAATACGAGTATATGTACACTCTGAAATATCCAGAGGAAAGCGTTCCGGAGGGTGGTGAGGCTTGCTTTGTAAAAACGCTTTCAAAAGAACAGCTTGGCTATAACCTTGATGTCACCGTTATGGGTATGGACAGCGACAACAAGTATTATGATGTGAAAACACATAAGGGCAAGAGCTTTATAACAGTGAGCCAGTCAGTTGTGGAGCGTTACGGAGTGGCAAAGGGCGATAAGTTTATCCTGACAGACGATGCGACCTCAATGGATTACGCATTCACAGTGGAGGATATCTGCGACGAGCGTGGCGGACTTATGGTGTTCATGGATATTGACAGTATGCGTGAGCTTTTCGGTGAGAGCGACACTTACTACAACTGTTTGCTCTCAGACAAGAAACTTGACATTGACGAGGGCAGACTTTACAGCACAACGACAAAATCGGATATCGAGCGTTCAGCGGCAGTTTTCACGGACCTTATGATGTCAATGATAGTAATGCTTATTGCGGTTGCTGTAATAATTTTCTGCTCTGTGATGTTCCTTATGCTGAATGTTACAATAGAAAGGGCTTCCTTTGGAATATCCCTTGTGAAGGTGTTTGGCTATAAGACCAAGGACGTGAAAAAGCTTTACCTAAACGGAAACGCAATTATCATAACTTTGGGCGCACTTATCGAGATACCGCTTTCAAAGATGTTTATGGACAAGGTTTTCCCAGTGTTCATTCCAAACGTAACAAGCGGAATAAACCTTGCATTCCCATGGTATGCTTACGTTATAATTTTCGCAGGAGTAATGGCAACATACTTTATCATCACCTCAATTCTTGTAAGAAAGCTTGGCAAGATAACCCCTGCCGAGGTGCTTAAAAACAGAGAATGATTTCTTAATATACAAAAAAACGTACAGAGCGTAATGATGTGACCTCCAAATCGTTAGATTTTTGGTCTAACTTCTTAGGGTCGGATCATAAAGCTTTGTACGTTTTTGATTATGCCTAATTTGTATTATTGTCTATTTGGGTTATTATAACTGCGGCAATGGTAAGGACAATATATCCTGCTGTGACCTCAAATGGAAATTTTATTATTGCAGTTTTGGGGATTATAAAAGGCAAGGTAGATATTGCACAGCATGGAGGAAAATAAAGCTTTGCTTTTCGGCAAAGGACGAATATCACAGCCGAGGATAAAACTGCACCAAATGTCAGGGTAAGCCCAAGCTTTTCAGAGATAAAAAATCTTGCCATAACGCCTGCGAACGCAGCCACCGCCATGAGAGCAATTGCTGTGTATTTTCTTTTCATAAGCTTTGAGCCTTTGCCGCTAAGCTCAAAAAATGCAACTATAAGCGGCGGAGCGATAAAGAATATCTCGTGAAAATGCGCAGGCAATATGCAGATAACAAGCGCTGTGATGACTTGTTTTGCTCTTAGTTTGAGAAGCTCTGAGCTTGGTTCGATAGGTCTATATTCATACTTTTCATGCAGACCAAAGTATTCAAGAACTTTTTGAAAAATAAGTATAAATGCTGTCATGACCGCAACGGAAATGACGTAAACAGGGCTTTTTGTACCCATAAGTATCGGAAGTATGCAGGCTGAAATGGCAGGAACAAAGTTCGCTTTTGACAGTGTTATAACGCTCACTGCTACAAGAAGTCCCAAAGCTATACGAAGTATAAGTATCTCAGGGATAAACCGCACTATGCACACGCCTGCGACGGCGACAGAAACTATCGCCGCAAAAAGCCGTGTTCGAGAGGTGTTCCAAGATTGCACAGGCGCAATTAGCGCACCCATTGCCACCGCCGTTATCTCAGGAAAAATTATTTCCTTTTCCCCGAAGATCTCCGCCGAGCCGACCATTATTGCCACCACAGCAAGGGATACCCCCATAGCTATATTTTGATTTTTATTCATTGCTTCACCTTGATGTTTTTTCTTTATTATAACATAAAGGGGAGAGGTTTTCAATCGGCAGTATCAAAAATACTCGTCTGACCGTTATGTGCAACCACCATATAAATTCATGCCGTTTTTTTGCGAGAGTATATCTTTTGCCGTTGTGAAGTGCATAACTTTTTCCTACATGATTTTTTACTAATATCATAGCACGTATGTTCTGCGATGCCGAGGCTTGAAAAACAACTTTAAAGGTGCTATAATGGATAAAAAGTCCAAAGGAGCGTAAAAAATGAGAAATATACCTACAGATATTTACATAGAAAATGAAGCGGTAAAAAATCACGGGGGCGAGATAGCGGAACTTGGCAAAAAAGCCATGATAGTCACAGGCAGACATTCTTCTGCGGTTAATGGTTCTCTTGATGATGTCAAGGCAGTGCTTGAAAGTCAGGGCATTGGATATGTGATATATAATGATATTGAGGAAAACCCGTCTGTGGAAACTGTTTACACAGCGGCAACGGCGGCGGTAAAATACGGCGTGGATATGTTCGTGGCAGTGGGCGGAGGTTCGCCAATGGACGCAGGCAAGGCGATATCAATGCTTGCTAAGAATGGGATAGTTTGCGAAAATGCCGAGTTTTCCGAAAGCGAGGGCGTTGTAAAAGCTGAGAAGTGTGAGCTTTCAGACAGCATTGCCAAGGTGGAGGAGCTTTTGTACACTCCTGCGAAACTACCTTTTTATCCTATAGTCTGTGTGCCTACCACCTGCGGAACAGGCTCGGAGGCTACACCTTATTCTATCCTGACTTCCCACATCAAGCAGACCAAGAAATCTATTGCCCACAAAATTTTTCCGTCACTTGCATTGGTTGACTACAGCTATCTTAAAACATCATCATATGGCGGTATGAAAAGCACCTGCGTTGACGCACTTGCTCACATGATAGAGTCACGGCTCAACACCAACGCAAATGCGTTCAGCCGTGCATATACAGAGGAGGGCATGAGGCTTTGGGCAAGCTGTAAGGGCTGTCTTGAAACTGAGGAGAGATTTGCTCATATGACCGATGATGAGTTCTCAACTTTCATGCAGGCATCAGTGCTTGCAGGCATGGCGATAGCCTACACAGGCACAAGCATACCTCACGGTCTGAGCTATACTTTGACCTATGAAAATGGCGTACCCCACGGCAAGGCAGTAGGCGTTTTTCTGTCAGGCTTTTTGAAAAAATACGGTGACAGCACCGAAGCTGAGTATGTTGTAAAACAGCTTCTTGGCTTTGACGATATCGACGCTTTCAGGGATTATATCAGGACGCTTTTTGGCAAGCTTGATATGTCAGAGGAGCTTTGGAAAAAGGACAGGGACGGAATACTTGCCAACCCTGCCAAGCTTAAAAATTATCCTTTTGAGCTTACGGCAGATGTGCTTGACGATTACGTTCACTATTATAACGCATAAAAAAGCTGTCAGGACGGTGGCTCTGACAGCTTCTTTATTACATCTTCGCAAGCCTGTCTATCTCTGCAAGTTCAGCTTCTGTGAAGTCAAGGCGGTCAAGACAGCCTATGTTTTCCGTTATCTGCTCAGGACGGCTTGCACCGATAAGCACAGTAGTAACAGCCTTGTTGTGAAGCACCCATGAAAGTGCCATTTGCGAAAGGGTCTGTCCCCTTGAAGTGGCGATATCATTAAGCTTGTTGAGCTTTTCTATCATTTTGTCATTAAGCTCATTGCCTATCCATGTTTCGCCTCTGCCTACCCTTGAATCTGCCGGTATGCCTTTTAGATATTTGCTTGTAAGGAATCCCTGATACAGCGGCGAGAACACTGCAATGCCAAAGCCTTCAGAAAGTGCAAGGCTGTCAAGCTTATCGTCCTCTATCCAGCGGTTGAGTATGGAATATGAGGGCTGATTGATAATAAAAGGAGTTCTGAGTTCACGGAAAATTTTCAGCATTTCGGCTGTGTCGGCTCTGTTGTAATTTGATATGCCAACATAGAGTGCCTTGCCCTGTCTTACTGCATTGTCAAGTGCAAGGGCAGTTTCTTCAAGAGGCGTTTCGGGATCTCTTACATGGTGATAGAAAATGTCAACATATTCAAGTCCCATTCTTTTGAGAGATTGGTCAAGGCTTGCCGTGAGATATTTTCTCGAGCCGTTTCTGTCACCGTATGGACCTGCCCACATTTCATAGCCTGCCTTGGTGGAAATACACATCTCGTCACGGAACTCTCTCATGCCACGATCGAGTATCCTGCCGAAGTTTTCCTCTGCCGAGCCGTTGTAGGGATTGCCATAGTTGTTTGCAAGATCAAAATGTGTGATACCGCTGTTGAATGCAGTGTGTACCATTCTTTCCATGTTCTCAAAATTGTTTTTTAAACTGAAATTCTGCCAGAATCCCAGCGATACAGCTGATAGTTTAAGCCCGCTTTTTCCACAGCGGTTGTATATCATTTTGTCATATCTTTTATCGTCAGGTATAAACATTTCAAAAAACCTCCTATATAATCGTGTTAGTGCATAAATTATCCCACTTACTTTTATGATTATAGCATATTGTATTATCTATGTCAATGTGCTATAATTGAATAAGTTATATGATAAAAAATATGTGTGTAATGCACAATAAATGGAAAGATAATAATATGAGAAATGATATGAACAGAAGAATTATCGCTGCTGTATGTGCAGTAGTCATGACGGGAGCAATGCTCACAAGCTGTGCTAAAGAAACAGGGGAAAGCTCAAAAGCAGAGAGTAGTTCTGCCGAATCTCAGGCTGTGACAACAACGGCTGAACCTGTTGTAACTCTCCCTGCCACCACAAAACAGGTGATAAACTCTGAACCTGCTACTTATGAAAGCCTGAGTGCTGACAAGGCTGAAAAAGAAAGTTTTAAGAAAAAGGTACGATCAGAAAGTAAGATACCTGTTATAAGCGTCACGACTGCCCCTGACGATATGATAGCTTCAAGGGAGAAGTATACTTCCTGCGTGGTGGACGTTTTCAATTGTGATGAAAAATTGGAGATAAACGAAGCCTCAGCAGGCATAAAGGTAAGAGGAAATTCAAGCGCATATTACGGCGATGTTAGTCAGATCCTTGCAAACAAAGTGCCTTATAGGATAAAATTTGATAAAAAGACAAATATGCTTGGGCTTAATAACGGCGCAGAGTGCAAAAGCTGGGTGCTGTTGAAATCAGATTGGGATCTAATAAGAAACGATATCGCATTCCGTTTTGGCAGAACTATCATGGGTGACAGCAATTTCTGCTCAGACGGTCAGCTTGTTCACCTCTATGTGAACGAGGAGTTTCAAGGCGTTTATGAGCTTTGCGAACAGTGTCAGATAAATCCGAACAGAGTGGATATCTCCGAGCCTGCGGAGGGCTGCACCGACACTGATATAGGCTATTATCTTGAGCTTGACAACTATGCAACAAGCGATGAGGATAACCATTATATAAGCATGGACTATGAAAATGCCACTGTCACCGACATAAACGGCGAAACAAGGCAGTTCGTTCCTGCGGAATATTCTATCAAGAATGACCTCTATTCGCAAAATCAGATAGACTTTATTGACAAGTATCTCAACAATCTGTTCAAGATAGTTTATGAAGCCTGCGAGAACGGCAAGTATTATAAATTTGATGAAAATTATGACCTTGTTGACTCTGATGTTACCACCGCTGAGGAAGCCGTTTCTAACGTTATGGATATAGACTCAGTGAGAGATATGTATATTCTTTATGAGATCGTACATGACTATGACTGTGGTGAGGGAAGCTTCTATATGTGCGTCGATCTTTCAAAGGACAGTAAATGTCCTAAGCTTAAATTTACCTCACCTTGGGATTTTAACTGGGCATATAATGACAGCACTGAGAAATATTATGCTGGTGCTTTCACAGACAAGAATTTTGTGGCTAAAAAAGGTGACCGTTCAAACCCATGGTTTATCATTCTTTGTAAGCAGGATTGGTTTATGGCTACTGTCAAGGAAAAGTGGACGGAGATGAGCCGGGAGAAGCTTTTGCAGGGCTGTATAAAAACAGAGCGTGAATATCTCAAAGAGTATGACGCCGACCTTAGAAAAGGCGAAGAGTGGGGTCCTGACTCTGCGGAGGATCTTTTCAATTGGATCGAAAACCGCATTTATTGGCTCAATAGTCAGTGGAAAATAAAGTCTGACGTTAGTAACAGTGCTTCTTAAATGATAAATTTTATTCAATTAAGGCAATACCGCACAAAGATTGTGCGTCAGATGCGTAGTCAGATTTTTTGTCAGATTGCACAAAAATTCCGCAGGCATACTGCCGTATGTCAAGGGATTTTTGTGTGATATGACGGAAAATCTGCAAGCAGATGGCGTGCAAAGCCGTCAGGCGGGCTTTGTGCGGTGTTGCCTTAATAAATCGGGCTTGAAAAATGCTGTAAAATCGGTATAATAAGATAGTATCCCCGTATTGAAAGGAGGAAATGTCTGCAACGCAGGCATAATAAAATATGACGGAAAAATTATTCAAGCTGAAAGAAAATCACACCGATGTTAAAACTGAGATAATGGCGGGTGTGACGACTTTCATGACCATGGCATATATCCTTGCCATAAACCCGAGCATTCTCGGCAGAACGGGCATGGATCCTACAGCCGTACTTCTTGCCACCTGTATCGCCTCTGTTATTGGAACAGTGTGCATGGGACTTATGGCAAATCTGCCTTTTGTGCTTTCCGCAGGCATGGGACTTAACGCTTATATGGCTTACACTGTTGTGGCAGGCTATGGCTATCCATGGCAGGTTGCACTGCTGGCGGTGTTCATCGAGGGCATAGTTTTCATCGTGCTTTCTCTTACAAACGTCAGAGAAGCCATTTTCAATGCAATACCTGTGGTGCTGAAAAAAGCGGTGTCCGTTGGTATCGGTCTTTACATTGCCTTTATCGGACTTCAGAATGCCGGACTTTGCGTTGACAGTTCAGCCACTCTTGTTACCATAACAGGCTTCCGCAAGAATTTCACAACTTCGGGCATATGTGCGCTTCTCACTATCGTAGGACTTTTCATCACTATTATCCTATATATCAAAAAAGTCCGTGGCTCTATTCTTATGGGTATAGTGGCAACATGGGTAATAGGCATGATATGTCAACTTGTGGGGCTGTATGTTCCTGACGCTGAAAGCGGCTATAATTCGCTTTTCCCTACAATGTCGCTTACGGATTTTTCAAAGCTTGGCGAAACATTTGGTCAGTGCTTTAAGGTGGATATGCACAGTATTGGCATCTTCAATTTTATAGTCGTGGTATTCTCCTTCCTGTTCGTTGACCTTTTCGACACTTTAGGCACTCTTATCGGCGTATGTTCAAAGGCAGATATGCTTGATGAAAAGGGCAGACTTCCGCAGATAAAGCCTGCGCTTCTTGCTGACGCCGTTGCCACAACAGCAGGCGCAGTTCTTGGTACTTCCACCACCACAACATTCGTTGAGTCCTCAGCAGGCGTTGCCGCAGGAGGCAGAACAGGTCTTACCTCTATCACAGCCGCAGTGCTGTTTGCACTGTCAATGTTCTTTGCACCTATCTTCACGGCTATACCATCCTTTGCAACAGCTCCTGCACTTATAGTAGTAGGCTTTTTGATGTTCAGCTCTATCACTGACATCAAGTTTGATGACGGCAATTATACAAAGGCTATCCCTGCGTATCTTTGTATTCTTTCAATGCCTCTTTTCTACAGCATTTCAGAGGGCATCTCTCTTGGAATAATCTCATACGTTGTTATAAATCTTGTTTGTGGAAAGCGCAAGGATATCACACCGCTTATGTATGTGCTTGCAGTGCTTTTCGTGCTGAAATATGTTTTCTTATAAGGAAAGCTTTCAAAGAACAGGTCTGAAACTAGCCATGCTTTCCTGTTCGTTCTGCTACAGAATGAGAATTGGCGTAAAATGACAAAAAAGCGGCAGCCGTTACCGACTGTCGCTTTTGTTATATACTTTTTATTATCTCTCTGAGTTTTTCCGTAAGCACTGTCGCTGCCTTTTGGTGGGTCTTTTCAGTAGGGTGCCAGTTTGCCGCAAAGCCGTCGTTTGCACCGTCCTGCTCATGGAACATCATTGAGCTTATCTTGCTGTCAGCGTGGCTTTTAAGATATATCTTTATTCCCTCCTCAACAGCAGGGAATATCCTCTCGCCCATTATTCCAACAGTGCAGAGAATGTAAGCCTGCGGATTTTTCTCACGAACGACCGCAAGAAAATCAGCATAAAGCTTTGAGAAAACAGCCTGCCTGTCCTTGTAGTCACGGCAGTAGCTGTCGTCGTTTGTGCCAAGGTTTATAACGATTATCTGCGGAATATATTTGCTGAAATCCCAAGGGATATCCTGCGGAGCAGTTCCTGCAAAATTGCCCCTTGAAAAGCCGTAGCTGCAATAGAACTGTGGAATTGTCTGTTCACTGATAGGCTCGTCACCTTCTGTGTAGCCTGAGATTATACCGTAGCCACTGGCTGAAAACATACTGTATTCAGCGTCAAGTGCCTTGGCGGTCTTGTAGGCATAGGCTTTTGTAACGTCCTCTGTGGCGGTGGTGAACTGGTGGTTTTCGTCCTCATCATCAACACCATAGCCACAGGTTATAGAGTCGCCGATAAATTCTATTTTAAGCGGTTTTTCAGGCAAAGCCTCAGCACTGCCCTCGGCGAAAGCCTCAACGCCAACTGCTGACATTGGAGATTCTGAAAGCTTTATTATCTCCACAACTGACTGAGCGTTTTCCGTGCGGTCTATTACCGTGATCTCTTTTTCTGCACAGTCGATCATCTCGTCAACTACTCTCTTGCCGTCAACATAAACGGCTATCCTTGCATAGTCGATAGGATTATCGCCCACTGCGATATTGTCGCCTTTGAGCTTCAAAACAAGCTTTGTGCCGTCAAATGTGAATGACGCACCGCTTCCTGAAAGACCGAGCCACATTACCTCGTCTTTGAAATATACTCTGCCTGTGAGCTTTGCATTTTTGTCAAGCTGTAATCTATCCATACTTTTTCCTCTTTTTTCATCTATGATCTTCTTTAGCTGACGCAAAAAGGCTGTGTGTCAGCTCCGTAACAATAAGAGTATAACACACAGCCATATTATTGTCAACTTATGCAAGGGAATTTACATCACCCTCACGCTTTTGCTTAACAAGCAAAGCAGCCACAGCGAAGAATGCCACTGCAAACAGTGCTTCGATACCGATGCAGATAAGATATTCCTTTGTGCTGAATACTCCACCGCTCATGCCGAAAAGCATATTGTTGGCTTTGGTGTACCAGTATGCAGGGAACAATCTTCCCACTGCAAGAACGCCTCCTGTGAGCAATTCCTGCGGCACGAAAACTCCGCAAAGAAAGCTCATGCCAAGACCGATTATGTTCGATATAGCAGTTATACCGTTGTCGCTAAGGTCAAACTGCGCTATTATCATTGCTATGCCTGCGGCGGCAATGATATATACAAAGCTGTTAAGACAGGCAAGCCAGAATTTCACGCTGAGCGTTTTGCCCCAAATTATTGCGACTATCATAAACAAAAGCCATATGCTAAACACCAAGATACTTGCCCCAAGAGCCGTCTGTCTGCTGTAGTTTGCTGACGTCAGGCTTGAACACATTGTGCGTTCTCGAACGCCCTTTCTGTTTAGCGTAAGTATAACGGGGCAAAGGGTAACAATGAGCATGGAAAGCATAACGTATGCAAGATACTGAAAATAGTAGCCGAATATTGCCGGCATACCTGTTCCGCCCTTGTTGTTAAAGTTTTTAAGCTCCGCCTTTACTTGCTGAGAAACTGCCGTTTGGGCAAGCTCCATAGCGTTTTCTGTGCTTTCACCTGCCGTCATGTACGCCTTTACGCTTGAAAGATAGCCGTCAAGCCTGCTTTCAAAAAGCTGTCCGCCGTAGCTGGAGGGCATTTTGAAATTCTCAAAAAGTCCGTCAAAATCCCCTGCGTTTATCTTGTCGCCAAAGCCCTTGTTTATATACAGAACATAGTTGGCACGCTGATAATAAACGGCGTCGATGACCTCGTCTTCATCATCTGCAAGCTCCACCTTTTTGTTGCCGCTGAATATAAAGTCCTGCAAACGCTTGCTTTCGGCACTGTTGTCACGGTCAATGACGGATATGGACATTTTGTAGTCCTCATAGCCATTGTTATCTTTTGCAGTATCCGCCATTATTACTGCTATGACCATAAATATGACGAGATATAATATAGCAGACGTAAGCCTTGTTTTGAGTATTTTCATAAAGGTCTTAAAGACTTGCATATTTACGCCTCCTTGTAAGAACATATCCACCAAGGGTGAACAGCACTGTGTATATCGCCATTGAAATTATCTTCACTGTGAACCGCCTGTAGTCCTCGTAGAGATTAAGACAGTAAAAGCTGTCTGAGATAATGGCGGCAGGGTTTATTTCATTGAATATCGGGCAATGCTCTGCAACAGTGCCTTTCATGGTGTTTGACATAAGACCGCTGAAGAAACAGCAGGTCATTGATACCGCCATGACTACAGACATTTTTAAACCCTCTTTTATGCGGAAAGAGCCAACGAAAAATCCCATGGATATTCCCATTATTCCGCCTAGCACTGCGGCAAGGTAAACAAGGGGGAGCTTACTGCCGAAATCCACTTTAAGCACAAATCTCAGGAACGTCACCGATATCACCATGCATATCATTTCCACCACATGAAAAGCAAGGAGCGTTGCCGTTATGCTTGTAAGCTTGTTCACTGGAGAACAGCAACGTCTTGCGCCAAGTGCAGACAGGTCGCCCTGATTTTCCTGTGCCACGAACAGACCTGACATCGAGCCGAAAAGTGCCGTCATGGCAAGGAGATTATAGAAAAACTGTATCGTTATGTCAGGATTGCCGTGGAGAGGTATATCCTCATTTGGGCTTATCTTTTCAGAAAGGGAAGCTATGACCTTATCAAGCTTTTGCGGAGCGTTCTTTGCAGTGTCGGTTATTATCTTTTCCTGCGTTTTGTATTGCTGTATGAAAGTCTTTACAATGGTCTGCTGGATACCTGTTGAGCCAAACTCAAGGGAGAGGTCGGAAGCCTTTATAATGCCTTTTATATCCTCGCTTTTAAGCATTTCTTCTGCCTTGTCAATGTCTGTATAAGTCACCTTGAAAAGAGCCTCATCACTATTTGATATCTGTTCAAGCACCTGCTTAAGGATATCGTTTTCTTCTATATTTGTCACCGCAACAGGTATCGCATTGAATACAACATCTTTTTCGTATATTCCTGAAAACGCCATCTTAAAAAAGCAACCCAGTATTATAGGAAAGGCTATTAGCCAGAAGAGTACGGCTTTTTGACGCAGACAGCTTTTAAATTCGTATTTGAATATGTTTGAGAACATTCTATCACTCCTTATCCCTGAGAGCTTTGCCGGTTATTTCAAGGAAAACGTCATTGAGGGTAGGCTGCTCAGAATAAACGCTGCCGAAGCCCACCTGATTTTCCTGCAATATTTTCAGTATCTCAATAAGATTGTGCCGTCCCCCTGTACAGCGTGCAACGAGCTTGTTGTCGGCATAGGAAACATTATAAACGTGTTCCAAAGCTTCTATTTGTTCACGGACGTTTTCAGGAAGCTGGAGTATCTCGGCGGTGATAGTTTCGGTGTTTTTTATCATTCGTTTGAGTTCCTCTGTAGTACCCTCGGCTATCTTACTGCCCTTATCCATTATGGCGATACGGGTGCATATCTGCTCGACTTCTTCCATGTAGTGGGAGGTGTAAATTATAGTCGCACCTTCACGGTTGAGCTGTAAAATGCCCTCCAGTATCTTGTTTCTTGATTGTGGGTCAACAGCAACTGTCGGCTCATCGAGTATGATAAGCTCAGGCTTGTGAGCGATACCACAGGCAATGTTAAGTCGTCTGAGCAGACCCCCTGAAAGCTTTTTAGGGTGGAACTTCACAAAGTCCTCAAGCCCCACAAAAGCTATGGCATCGTCAACATATTTCTTTCGTGTGGCTTTGTCGGTGATGTAAAGCCCGCAAAAATAGTCAATGTTCTCATACACAGTCAGCTCGTCAAACACCGCAACATTCTGCATTATAACGCCAATACGCTTTTTTACCCCATAGTTCACAGGGGACATTTTTTCACCGAATATCTCGATGTCGCCTTTATCGTATGCCAACAGTGAGAGCAGGCAGTTTATCGTGGTGGTCTTGCCCGAACCGTTAGGACCGAGAAGTCCGAAGACCTCGCCTTTTTTTATTTCAAGATCAAAGTGGTCAAGAGCAATAAGTTCCTTGTATCTTTTTACCAGATTGTCTATTTTTACTACAGTTTCAGCCATAAGAAAAAACCTCCCTTAGTTTGTATTATCATTATACAATACTATCCGCCAAAAAGCTAGTGAGCAAAGTCACATCTTCATGTGACAAATGTCATATTATAAAAAAGCAGAGTGGCTGGTGACCAACTCTGCTTTGCAGTTATTTAAGCTGTGCTGTAAATATCATCATGCCGTTTTCGGCTTTGCATGATATCTTGCTTTTGTGCGACCTGACTATTGCCTGTGCAATAGAAAGCCCAATGCCGTAGCCTCCTTTTTTCTCTCCCTTTGACCGAGAACGTGAGCTGTCGTCACGATAAAATCTGTCAAAAAGTTTTGTTAGGTCGCCTTGCGGTGGTTCTTTGCAGGTGTTTGAAACTTCAAGGTCAGTTTCCTTGCCACTGTGAGAGGTGAAAAGCTTTACTATTATCTCGCCGCCATCGTCAGCGTATTTTACCGCATTTTCCGTGAGGATAGAAACAAGCTGTCTTATCGCACCCTCGTCGCCGTGATAGGAAAGTCCGTTGGCAACATCAATGGTGAGCTTTTTGCCCTTTGTTTCCGCAAGGGTAGTAAAAGGCGAAGCGGCGTCATAAACAGCGTCAGAAATATTGAAATCAGCCATGGTAAGAGCAGGCTTTTCCTCCTCCATTTTTGCAAGGCTTAAAAGCTCTTTCAGTAGACCGTTGAGCCTTGTTATCTGATTTTTTATGCTCACCGTCCACTGGTTTGGCTCTGACACCATTTCAAGAACTTCCGTGTTTGCGGAGATTATGGCCAGCGGCGTTTTTATCTCGTGCCCTGCGTCGGTGATGAACTGCTTTTGCTTTTCAAAGCTTTCCACAACAGGTCTTATTGCACGCTTTGAGAAGATTATGATAAGCAGACATACAAGTATATATCCTGCCGCCCCTATGGCACATGACACAAGAAGGAAACGGTTTTTAGTTGCGGCGTCACTGCGGCAGTCCATGAAAACTATTATCTTGCCTTTGTCAGTGTCGCCTGTTTTGTAGCGGTAGTTTCCTGACGTGCCTGAAGTCTTGCCGCTGTCAAGAATGCTTTTGCCGTATTCTATAGCCTGCGAACTTGACACCGCCGCAACGTGTCCTGTATCTACCTTGGTTATTTCGCCATTGCTGTCGGCGTATACAACAAAATACCTTGTCTGATACTTAGTTTCCTCGTTAAAGCCTCTGTGCTTATCAGGCTTTTTGCTCTCAGGGGGAGATGAGCTGTCTGAATTATCCTGCGGCTTGTCATGCTTCATGCCCTTGGGGTCGAACTCAGGAAATCTGCCGTCATTTTCGATTATTATGTTCAGCAGATTGTCTGCATTCTTGTTGGTCTGATAGATGTTCACTCCATTTATGCCGCCTATTATGGCAAACTCTACGATAAGAAGGCACACAGCGGCGATAACAACGAATTTCCGCTGTAAACGCTTAATCATTATGCTTTTCCTCTAGTGTGTAGCCCACGCCCCTTGTGGCTTTTATCTCGATATCTGCACCGATAAGACCAAGCTTTTTACGCAGATATGAAATATACACCCACACCACGTTTATCTCAGCGTCAGAGTCATAGCCCCATATCTTTTCCATGAAACGCTCCGTTGAAATAAGCGTGCCGTGATTTAGCATAAGGGCTTCTATCATTTGAAACTCTTTGTTGCCAAGCTTCTGAGAGCCGTTAGGACCTGAAAGCTCAAAGCTCTGTCTGTTGAGAGAAACGTTTCCAAAAGTAAGGGTAGAGGGTGCAAACTCAGTGCGGCGGCGTGTCATTGCCCTTATTCTCGCAAGAAGCTCGCCCATTGCAAAGGGCTTTGTAAGATAATCGTCAGCACCCGAATCAAGTCCGGTTATCCTATCGTCAATATCAGACTTTGCAGTAAGCAGAAGAACAGGGGAGTCGATACCCTGTTCACGGAGTTTTGTAAGCACCTGTATGCCGTCCATACCGGGCATCATAATGTCAAGTATTATGCCGTCATAATCCTGTGCAATTGCATAGTTGTATGCGTCGATGCCGTTGTAAACAGCGTCAACAGAATAATTTTTGTGTTTAAGCACTGCCGAAATCGCATTTGCAAGCTCAACCTCGTCCTCAGCAAGAAGTAATCTCATTAAAATTCCTCCCTATAAGTCAGTATAATATCTTACGATATATGATAACCTATGAACTTTAAACTCACTTTAAATGTATTATACCATAAATATTCTTTTCGGGCAATAAAAATCTGCCCCCGAAAACCGAGGGCAGATAAAAGATTTTTGAATTAGAATGCTGTCTTGTAGATGCCGAGGATAGACTCAACTGTGCAAGGTCTTGGATTTCCTCCTGTGCATACGTCTGCAAATGCAGATTCGCTCAAAGCCTGAAGATCCTCTTCCTTAACGCCTATCTCGTGGAGCTTCTCAGGAATTCCAACGTCCTTTGAAAGCTGCTTAACTGCGTTTACTGCGGCTGCTCTGTATTCAGCCTGGCTCATGCCTGTTGTGTCAACGCCCATTGCTTCTGCGATGTACTTGAACTTTTCGCCTGTGTATTCAGCGTTGTACTCCATTACATATGGAAGAAGTACAGCGTTTGCAATTCCGTGAGGTGTGTCATAGAATGCACCGAGCGGGTGAGCCATGCCGTGAACAACGCCAAGACCAACGTTTGAGAAGCCCATGCCTGCGATATACTGACCGAGAGCCATATCCTCACGTCCCTGTGGGTCATTCTCAACAGCCTTTCTCAGTGAACGTGAGATTATCTCTATTGCTTTAAGGTGCATCATGTCTGTAAGCTCCCAAGCGCCAAGTGTTGTGTAGCCCTCGATAGCGTGTGTAAGAGCGTCCATACCTGTTGAAGCTGTAAGTCCCTTTGGCATTGATGACATCATCTTAGCGTCGATAACTGCAACAACTGGAATATCATGAGGGTCAACGCAAACGAACTTTCTCTTTTTCTCCTCGTCTGTGATAACATAGTTGATAGTTACCTCTGCGGCTGTGCCTGCTGTTGTAGGAACTGCGATTATAGGAACACTAGGATTCTTTGTGTCGATAGCGCCCTCAAGAGAAGTAACGTCAGCATACTCAGGGTTGTTTATGATGATACCGATAGCCTTTGCAGTGTCCATTGATGAGCCGCCGCCGATAGCGATAAGATAGTCAGCACCTGCTGCCTTAAAAGCCTCGATACCAGCCTTTACTACCTTTACAGTAGGGTTAGCCTTTACCTGAGAGAATATTTCATAAGCAAGTCCTGCTTCCTCCAAAAGATCTGTAACGTTCTTTGCAACGTTAAATTTGATAAGGTCAGGGTCTGTTACAACAAGAGCCTTTTTAAAAGCTCTCTTCTTTGCCTCTGTAACTATCTTGCTGATCGAGCCTGCACCGAAATATGAAGTTTCATTAAGTATCATTCTGTTAGCCATTTGATTATTCCGCCTTTCAAAATATATGATCTCTGTTATCAAAGTTATATCTTTGATTATTGATATTATACAACTTTTATACCATGATTTCAATTATTTTTGTGTAAAATATTAGCGGCGCAATATTGTGTAAAACAGCCAAAAACATAAATCATTTAATCTAAGGCACACCATACAAAAGGCGTAACCTGTGAATGATACTTTTTTCTTGACAAATCGGCAAAAATGTGCTATAATTCTCAATTAGGAAAGTTACCTTGCGGAAAATTTCGCAAGGTGCTTTTGTGTTTTATAGGCTTTTTGTGAAAAATTACGATTTTCTTTCCTTTGATGGGAGAAAATATATTTATAATTTTTATTGTTTATAATTTTTGCGAAATATATTAAGCAAATCGTTACAGAAAGCATTCGCTTTGCTGTGTCTTGATAAATCGGAGGAGTATGTATGATTAGAGAAGATTTAAGAAATGTTGCTATTATTGCCCACGTTGACCACGGTAAGACTACCCTTGTAGACCAGATGCTCAAGCAGAGCGGTACTTTCAGAGAAAATCAGGCTGTAGAAGAAAGAGTCATGGACTCAAACGATATCGAGCGTGAGAGAGGAATCACTATCCTTGCAAAGAATACTTCTATCAAGTATAAGGATGTTAAGATAAACGTTATCGACACCCCAGGCCATGCTGATTTCGGTGGTGAGGTAGAGCGTGTTCTTAAAATGGTAAACGGTGTTATACTGCTTGTGGACGCAGCCGAGGGTCCAATGCCACAGACAAGATTTGTGCTTCAGAAAGCACTTGAGCTTGGTCATAAAATAATCATCGTTATTAATAAGATAGACAGACCTGACGCTCGTCTTAACGAGGTAGGCGACGAAGTTCTCGAGCTTCTAATGGATCTTGACGCTACTGACGAGCAGCTTGACAGCCCTATCCTTTATTGCTCAGGCAGAGCAGGTACAGCTACTCATTCGCCAGACGAAGAGGGCAAGGATATGATACCTCTCTTTGATGAGATACTCAGCTATATCCCTGCACCTGAGGTAGATACTGAGGGTCCAATGCAGTATCTTGTTTCCGCTATCGACTACAACGAGTATGTAGGAAGAATAGCTATCGGCCGTATCGAGCGTGGCGAAATGAAAGTTAATCAGGACGTTACGATCGGCGACTATCATCAGACTAAGAAGGAATATCGTGGTAAGATAGTTACAATGTATCAGATAGAGGGACTTAACAGAGTTCCATGCCAGAGTGCAAAGGCTGGCGATATCGTTTGTATAAGCGGTATCGAGAACATCACTATCGGTGACACTATCTGTGACTTCGGCAACTTTGAGGCTGTACCTTTTGTAAAGATATCCGAGCCTACAGTTGAAATGACATTCTCTGTAAATAATTCGCCATTCGCAGGCAGAGAGGGCAAGTTCGTAACGAGCCGTCACCTGAGAGACAGACTTTTCAAGGAGCTTCTTAAGGACGTTTCACTGAGAGTTTCTGAAACAGACAGCACAGACGCATTCAAGGTCGCAGGCCGTGGCGAAATGCACCTTTCTATACTTATCGAGAATATGCGTCGTGAGGGTTATGAGCTTAGCGTTTCCACACCGCACGTTCTGTTCAAAGAGATAGAGGGCAAGCTTTGCGAGCCTATTGAAAGACTTGTTATCGACGTTCCTGAGAATTGCGTAGGTTCTGTTATGGAGAAGATAGGTGCAAGAAAGGGCGAGCTTCAGGAAATGGCACCTGTTGGAAGCAGAATGAGACTTGAATTTCTTATCCCTGCAAGAGGACTTTTCGGATATAAGAGCGAGTTCCTTACAGACACAAAGGGCGAGGGTATCATGAGTTCTGTATTCCATGACTACGAGCCATATAAGGGCGAGATACCAAAGAGAGCAACAGGCTCACTTGTTGCGTTTGAAACAGGCGAGGCTGTAACATACGGTCTTTACAACGCACAGGAGAGAGGCGAGCTGTTCATCACAGCAGGCACACCTGTATATGAGGGAATGATAGTTGGCGCTTCACCAAAGCAGGAAGACCTTGTTGTAAATGTCTGCAAGAAGAAGCACCTTACAAATACCCGTGCAAGCGGTTCTGATGACGCGCTCAGACTTGTTCCGCCAAGAAATCTCAGCCTTGAGGATTCACTTGAGTTTCTCGCTGATGATGAGCTTCTTGAAGTAACACCAAAGAGCATAAGAATAAGAAAGCGTATTTTGAGCAACTCACAGAGAGCTAAGGAAAGAGCTAAAATGTAATAATAACAAAAAGAGGAGCGGTCATGCCGTCTCCTCTTTACTTTTTTATGAAATTGTAGTGCTATTGTATGTTGGTGTAGTAGAAAATAGCAAGCTGTGTGCGGTCACGGAGGGAGAGCTTTTCCAGGATAGTGCTGATGTAATTTCGCACTGTGCCCTCACTGAGATAAAGCAGTGAGGCTATTTCCTTGTTGCTAAGCCCTTTTGCCACCTGTTCAATTATCTCCTGCTCTTTTTCGACTATGCCGTAGTGGTCAAAATCAAAACTGCTGTGATTGGTAAGAAGCTCAGGAAGCTTGCTTGCAACATCTGAGCCGAAAACTGTCTGCCCATTCATGACGGTTTCAAGGGCAGGGCATATGCTTTCAAAATCCTGCTTTAAAATATATCCCTTTGCTCCCATAAGCACAGCCTTTATAATGTATTCATCATCAGAAAACGTGGTAAGATAAAGTATCCTTGCGTCAGGGTACCCAGCAAGGATCTTTTCGCCGGCTTCAATGCCGCTCATGCCGTTCATGCGGATATCCATAAGCAGAACATCAGGCTTGAGAAGAGAATAAAGCTCTATGGCTTCCTCGCCACAGCTTCCCATGGCAAGAACTTTCACACTGCCTGTGCTTTCCAAAATGGTTTTCAGCGACACCGCCACAAGCTTGTCATCATCTATTATAACAATGTTCATGTCAAGACCTCCGTTCAGTCAGGTTTTGTTTCGGCACAGACAGAAAAATGCGGAATCCCTTGCTGCCCGATGTGATGTTTATGTTTCCATTTAAAGAAGCCGCACGCTCTCGCATATTGGCAAGCCCCATTCCGCTTTCGTCTATCTTTTCGGGACAGCTTCCGTTGTCTGCGATACTAAGCTGATAAAGAGCAGGGTGTTCACGAATGATTATTTTTATGCTGTCACCGTTGCTGTGCTTTGCAGTATTGGAAAGTGCTTCTTTTATAACGCCAATAAAGCAAAGCTTCACATCTCGTGACATTCTTTCGGAAAAGTCATAATCACAGCTTACTGCAAATCTGTCTTTCAGAGGTCTTATGCAGTCTTCAACAGCAGGCTTTAGTGTGATAGAATCGTCATGAAGATCATGAACGCTGCTTCGTATGCTCGTCATGGCGGTGTTCAGCGTGCCGCTCAGGTCGTTGATGGCTTCACCGACAGTTTCATCTTTGTTTATGACCGAGAGCGCACCAAGCTGTAAAATAGACCTTGTGAGCATATGTCCCACGTTATCGTGTATCTCCCTTGCAATGCGGTTACGCTCTTTCAGCGTGGCAAGATATATCTCGTAGTCTTGATTTCTCTGCATGGCTTTGTTTTTCTCTACAAGCTGGGTGGTAAGTTCTTTTGAATTGTCACGGGTATTTATGAGCATCTTTGTCAGCTTTTCGTTCAGAACGCTGCGGCTTGAAATTGTGAAGCTTACCAAAAAAAGAGCGGCAAGTGGGAAGATGTCTTTTCCCAGAGTGAATATATTTGCAAGTACGCCTATGAATGTTAAGATTATAGCAGGGTAAAATTTTGTACAGAAAGCATCATAAAGTACCAAAGGGGCGAGTATCAAAGCTTCTTTATTGAAAATGCAAAGTGAGCTGTACGCAATAACTGGAAGGTATGCAACGGCAGAGCTTGGTTTTATTTGAAAGATAGCGGAGCATATGACAGCCAATAGCAATGTGGTGATGTTTGACGGATCTGTTCCCTCTGCAAGCATGAATGCACAGCAGCTAAGGCCTAAAAGAAACTTATCCCACAGCTTGTTCATATGGCGTTCCCCCTTTGATGTGATATCTCAATTTTAACACATTAGTGGCGGATTGTCTAGTATCGTTCTAAAATAGTTTTGCTATACTGTAAAAATCATTGACTTATACCTATAAAAAATGGTATAATGATAACAATGATAATTTCTTGTAAGGAGCATATTTTTATGAAAGACGGTTTTATAAAGGTCGCCGCCTGCACCCCTGAGATACAGGTGGCAGACATTGACTTCAATGTGGATAAAATAATCAGTCAGCTTGAAAAGTGCAGGGAAGAGGGCGTAAAGGTCGCTGTTTTCCCTGAACTTTGTATAACAGGCTATACCTGTCAGGACTTGTTCTTTCAGAACGCTTTGCTTGACAAGGCAATGGAGGGTGTTGTAAAGATAGCAAAGACTACCGCTGACAGTGATATGCTTGTGGCTGTGGGTGTGCCTGTGAGAGCAAACGGCAAGCTTTATAACTGTGCGGCTGTGATACAGGACGGCGAGGTGCGTGCCTTTGTACCTAAAACGCATCTGCCGAACTATAACGAATTTTATGAGGCAAGACATTTTGCACCATACAGAGGCGAATGTGCTGCCATTGATCTGAGAGAGTACGGACAGTTTGAATTTATACCGCCTATGGAACAGACCGTTTTCGTATGTGAAGAGATACCCGAGCTTGTGGTGGGCTTTGAACTTTGCGAGGACTTGTGGGTAGCTGACCCTGTTTCAAATTATCTTGCTAAAGCAGGG
The DNA here is from genome assembly GCF_040914135.1 of Ruminococcus sp. RTP21204st1_B2_RTP21204_210225. Classification (NCBI taxonomy): domain Bacteria; kingdom Bacillati; phylum Bacillota; class Clostridia; order Eubacteriales; family Oscillospiraceae; genus Ruminococcus; species Ruminococcus sp. RTP21204st1_B2_RTP21204_210225. The sequence goes on from NZ_JBCPGA010000017.1 coordinate 40,027, forward strand.
GCTACCCTTATATGCAATCTGTCTGCAAGCGATGAAGTTATCGGCAAGGACTCATACCGCAGACAGCTTGTATCGAACCAGTCCGCAAGGCTTGTGGCAGGGTATATCTATTGTTCTGCAGGTGACGGCGAGTCAACGCAGGATATGGTCTTTTCAGGTCACAATATCATTGCGGAAAACGGCTCTATACTTGCAGAGAGCAGGCTTTTTGAAAACGGCATTACCATATCGGAAATAGATTTTAAAAAGCTTGCCTTTGAACGCAGAAAAATTTCTACCTATCCTGCAAGTGCTGAGTGGGACTATTCTTCCAAAGACAGCGGTTTCTTGAATATGGAAAACATTTCTCGTGAGAGATTTTCCTTCGAAATTGGCGAAACAGCTTTGACAAGAAAATTTGCAAAAACGCCTTTTATCCCGTCAAATCAGGCGGAGAGAAACGAGCGCTGTCACCTTATTTTGCAAATGCAGTCCCATGGACTTATGAAGCGTATCGCACACACACATTCCAAGACTGTGGTCATTGGCATTTCAGGGGGACTTGATTCTACGCTTGCACTGCTTGTGTGTGTAATGGCAATGGACTTGCTGAAACGTCCTCATACTGATATCGTTGCGGTGACGATGCCATGCTTTGGCACAACAAAGCGTACACGCTCCAATGCGGAGATACTTTGCGACGCTTTGGGGGTAACGTTCAGAGAGGTGGATATCTCAAAAGCAGTTTTACAGCACTTTGAAGATATCGGTCACGATTATAACGATCACAGCGTTGTGTTCGAGAATGGTCAGGCGAGAGAGCGCACAAAGGTGCTTATGAATATCGCAAATCAGGTGAGCGGAATGGTGGTCGGCACAGGCGACCTGAGCGAGCTTGCTCTCGGCTGGGCGACCTACAACGGCGACCATATGTCCATGTACGGTGTGAACGCTTCTATCCCTAAAACGCTGGTAAGACATATCGTTCAATATTACGGCGACACCTGCACATCTGATATTCTGAGAGATGTACTGTACGATATTTTGGACACTCCTGTTTCTCCTGAGCTTCTTCCTACCGACGAGAGTGGCACTGAGATGACACAGAAAACAGAAGACCTTGTCGGTCCATATGAGCTTCATGACTTCTTCCTTTACTATGGCATACGCTGGGGCTTTGAGCCGTCAAAGGTGAAAAGGCTTGCGAAATATGCCTTTGAGGGGGATTATCCTGACGAGGTCATAGACAAGTGGCTCAAAACATTCTATCGCAGATTTTTCTCACAGCAGTTCAAACGCTCCTGCCTGCCTGACGGCGCAAAGATCGGTTCTGTTACCCTGTCACCGAGAGGGGATTGGAGAATGCCGTCTGACGCTGTGGCTAAGCTTTGGCTGGAGGATATCGACAAATAACGCAAGGTAAAAATAAAGTAACAAAATCTTTATAACTGCTCGGTTTTACAGAATTGGCTGTTCAGATATAATTATAAGTAAGGAACGGAAAACTTTTCTGAACAGTATCATTACGGAGGATTTATTATGAAATACACAGAGAAAGAGGTTTTGCAGTTCGTTGAAGAAAACGACGTAAAGTTCGTAAAGCTCATGTTCTGCGATATATTCGGTTCGCTAAAGACTATCTCTGTTATAGCAGGCGAGCTGCCGAAAATATTCAGAGAGGGACTTATCTTTGACGCTTCAAAGCTCGGTGGCTTTTTGAATGTGACTGCTTCAGACCTTAGACTTTTCCCTGACCCTGATACGCTGGCGCTTCTTCCATGGCGACCGCAGCACGGCAGGGTAGTAAGATTTTTCTGCCACCTGAAATATCCTGACGGAACGGCTTTCGAGGGAGATGGCAGGTTTTTCCTCAAAACTGCTATCGCATATGCGAAGGGCAAGGGATATAACTTCCAGATAGGTACTTCATGCGAGTTTTACTGTTTTGAAAAGGACGATACTGATATGCCTACAAAGCGTCCTCACGATTATGCAGGCTATTGTGACGCTGCGCCTGTTGACAGGGGAGAAAACCTTAGACGTGACATATGCCTGACACTTGAGCAAATGGATATTTTCCCAGAAAGCTCAAGACATGAAACCGGTCCGGGTCAGAACGAGATAGATTTTCAGTATTCAAACGCACTGAAAGCTGCCGATAATCTTGTGACGTTCAAGAACGTTGTAAAATCTGTGGCTGACAGAAACGGGCTTTACGCAACGTTCATGCCAAAGCCTATCGTCGACAACTGCGGATCTGGTCTGCATATAATGCTCATGTGCATGAAAGGCACAGAAAATGTTTTCAGACCTCAGCTTGGCGGACTTTCCAAAGAGGCTGAGCGCATGATAGCAGGAATACTGAAAAACGTTGGCGATATGACGCTGTTTCTAAACACCACTACAAATTCATACAAACGTTTTGGCAGTCTGCTTGCACCTAAGTACATTTCATGGTCACATGAAAATTATGCACAGCTTCTTCGTGCACCGCTTGCTGATACAGATGAGAATGGTATAATACTCCGTTCAGCAGACAACACCTGTAATCCTTACTTTGCTATGGGTCTGCTTATTTATGCCTGCATAGACGGCGTTATAAATAAGGAAGAACTTCCAAGACCTATTAATTTCAATATAGGCTCGGCAGATGAAAGCGAGCTTGCAAAGCTTGAAACACTTCCGCAGTCTTTGAAAGAGGCAGTGGAACGTGCTGAAAAGAGCGAGTTTCTTGCGGATAGGCTTCCTGAGCATATGTTGGAGCGTTTTATCGCAATAGAAAAGGAGCTTATCATAGAATATGAGAGAGCTGCCGATAAGGAGCAGTTTGAAACAGCCAGATATTTTTATCATCTGTAATGTCAGAGAAAGCTAAAAAAAGGAGGTGGGGAAATGGACAGGATACTTGTGGCTTCGAGCAATGACAAGGCAACAGCTATGCTTGTGAATCTGTTAAAAGAAACCTTTCCCACCTGCAAGACTTCTATAGCCGCAACGGGTCTTGAAACAAGGCGTGCGGTAGGGTCAGGCAGTTATGACTGTGTCGTGATAAACTGTCCATTGTCAGACGAATATGGCAACGAGCTTGCGGAGATAGTCTGCACCTCAACTGACGCAAGCTGTGTGGCTATCGCAAAGTCGGAAAATGCGGATATCCTTGCTGATAAACTGGAAGATTTCGGCGTAATGGTGATACCAAAGCCACTAGGCAGACAGTATTTTTACCGTTCAATGAAATTTGTCAGTGCCGCAAGAAAAAGAATGCTGGGCATAAGGTCTGAAAACCTGAAACTGCACAAAAAGCTTGAAGAGATAAGAACGATAAACAGAGCAAAGTGCTCACTTATGCAGTATCTTGGCTTTACAGAACAGCAGGCTCATAAATATCTTGAAAAGCAGGCTATGGATAAGAGATGCACAAAGATCGAGGTGGCTCAGAAGGTCATCGAGATGTACGAGGTTTAAATGTTACATAATTGTTAAATTAATGTCACGCTATTGCAATTTACGGTGTAATGTTGTATAATAATAGAGGAAAATTTTAAATAACGGAGGTCGTTAAAAAATGTTAGTTTCAGCTAAGGAAATGATGACAAAGGCACTTGCAGGCAAGTATGCTGTAGGTCAGTTCAATATTAACAACCTTGAGTGGACAAAGGCTATCCTTCTCACTGCTCAGGAACTGCAGTCACCTGTAATTCTTGGTGTATCTGAGGGCGCAGGCAAGTACATGACAGGCTTTAAGACAGTTGCTGCTATGGTTAAGGCAATGGACGAAGAGCTTGGTATCACAGTACCTGTTGCACTTCATCTTGACCACGGAACATATGAGGGCTGCTACAAGTGCGTAAAGGCTGGTTTCTCATCTATCATGTTCGACGGTTCACATTATCCATTTGATGAGAACCTTGCTAAGTCAACTGAACTCGTTCACGTTGCAGATCAGCTTGGCCTTTCAATTGAGTGTGAAGTTGGTTCTATCGGCGGCGAAGAGGACGGCGTTGTAGGTATGGGCGAGTGCGCAGATCCAGACGAGTGCAAGACAATCGCTGATCTCGGTGTTACAATGCTCGCAGCTGGTATCGGTAACATTCACGGTAAGTATCCAGCAAACTGGCCAGGTCTTTCATTCGAGACACTTGCTGCTATCAAGGAAAAGGTTGGCGATATGCCACTGGTACTTCACGGCGGTACAGGTATTCCTGATGACATGATCAAGAAGGCAATCTCACTTGGCGTTGCAAAGATCAACGTAAACACAGAGTGCCAGCTTTCATTCCAGGAAGCTACAAGAAAGTACATTGAAGAGGGCAAGGATCTTCAGGGCAAGGGCTTTGACCCAAGAAAGCTTCTCAATCCTGGCTTCGAGGCTATCAAGGCTAAGGTCAAGGAGAAGATGGAACTCTTCGGTTCTGTTGGCAAGGCTTAATCAATAGCTAAATTAACGTAAATAAACGGGCTGTCGTTTCGGCGGCAGCCTTTTTATGTTATTTTATTTTCCAATTAAATAGAGTGTAACCTAGATCAACCACTCACAAATAAAAACAAGGAGATTTTTTTATGGAAATTTTCAGTGCACGTCGTTTAACAAACATGGGACTTATTGCAGCGATATACGTTGTGGCTACGATGCTTTGCAGCTCGCTTGCATACGGACAGGTACAGTTCCGCATATCTGAGGTTTTGATGCTACTTTGTTATTTCAACAAGGATTACATCATTTCGCTTTCTATAGGTTGTTTGATAGTCAATCTATTCAGTACGCTCGGAATGGTGGACGTAGTATTTGGAACGCTTGCTACAGTTGTGGCAGCGGTTCTTATCTATCTGCTGAGAAACAAGGTAAATCTTGTAGTTGCGTCGCTTTTCCCAGTGATATCAAATGCTGTGATAGTTGGCTTTGAACTGACATATGTCTTCAAGACGCCGCTTCTTGTGAACATGGGCTGGGTAGCCTTAGGCGAATTTGTATGCGTAACGATAGTTGGTGTAATACTTATCAAGGCGCTTATGAAGAACAAGTATTTCAGCAAGCTTGTGACTTTCGGCATGAGTGATCAGGCTCTTAGTGAGCAGTTTAAAAATGGGTGACGATTCCGATATAAAAATTAGCCTGACTTTTTAGTCAGGCTTTATTTTTTGGCGTTTTTATCGAAAAAACTGCGAAAAAGTATTGACAAAGTACGTGTAATATGATATAATATATACGTTGCATTGAGCAACGTTAAATATGCGGATGTGGCGGAATTGGCAGACGCGCTAGCTTCAGGCAGCGTAACGACAGTGGATTTATCTGCTTGGCTGCTTTCTGGTTCATCATAAATGTGGATTAGTGTGATAAGCACCCACCTCGGTTTTGAATTTGAGCCGAGTAAAAGTTTCAAATTTTTATATGCGGATGTGGCGGAATTGGCAGACGCGCTAGCTTCAGGCAGCGTAACGACAGTGGATTTATCTGCTTGCCGATTTCCTGTTCATATATCATGTGGAGCTGTTTGTGAAAAGCCCACCTCGGTTTTAGATTTGAGCCGAGTAAGAAGTTTCAAATTTTTATATGCGGATATGGCGGAATAGGCAGACGCGCTGGCTTCAGGCAGCGTAACGATAGTGAATTTATTTGCTTGGCTGCTTTTCGGTTCATCATAAATGTGGATTAGTGTGATTAGCACCCACCTCGGCTTTTGAATTTGAGCCGAGCAAAAGTTTCAAATTTTTATATGCGGATGTGGCGGAATTGGCAGACGCGCTAGCTTCAGGTGCTAGTGATCGCAAGGTCATGTGGGTTCAAGTCCCGTCATCCGCACCACGAAAAGCTCGATTTTATCGGGCTTTTTTCTTTTGCTCCAGTAAAAATAAATGGGCAGACACGCTGGCTCTAAGAACAATTTTTAATTGATATTATGCTAAAACGCACTACCATAGCTAATGCGTCTGTCGGTTAATATATTCATATATGTAACGAACAAATCCGCAGGCGATACTGCGGATTTCGTTTTAATTTCTATGCACTTTCTAATTCTTCTGTTGGCTCAATAAACACGCTGACAGTTCCATTAAACTCTCCGTTCATCTCGAATCTGATATCAAGACTTTTATCTTCATTTTGATGAATGAAAATTCGCTTGACTAACATTCTTAGATTGATATCCGAAATCGTACCCTCGGACAGGATTTCATCAAGTATCTGTGTTGTGTTTTTAAGCTGTTCTTTTCTCTGTTTGCAGATTTTGTCATATTCCCTCAAGTCGGTTATCCGTTTTTCAATAGCGGATATTTCTTCTTCACGCTTAGTAATCATATTGTTGTAAACTTGTGCGTGTTCTCTGTCGCCGATTCGCTCTATAATCAAATCTTCGATCTGCTGTCGGAGTGATAATATCTTATCGTTGAGCTGCTGTATCTGACGTTCATACAGCGGCTTTTTCTTTACCCAATCCTTGACAATCTTGTTGTAGCGTTCGCTTTCGGCAAGTATCGTTTCACGAAGTCCTCGGACTTCATCTTCGATCAAAGCGTCAAGCTGATTTTCACGGACTGTGTGCGGAGTACAGTATTGCTTGCCGTAGCGGTGTGCGCTGTTGCAAGTGTATTCAACGTACTCTTTGCCTTTCCATTTTCTTGTGCGAGCTACAAAGCAAGCCCCGCAGTCGGAGCATTTTATTAATCCGGAATAGCGATGAAGATTCCTGCCATTTTGCGAACGTGGATTAATCTGTGAACGCTGTTCCAGTAAAAACTGTGCCTGTTTCCAAGTTGTTTCATCAATTATTGGTTCGCAGAAATTCTCATGGCGATACTGTTCTTCGGGCGGAATGAAAGTTTTGGTTTTGTATATTTTTGAAGTTACTGTCTTATGATTAACCATTGTGCCAATGTATAATTCATTTGTGAGAATGCGTTTGACTGCTGTTTGTACCCACAAGTATTTTTTAGAGATGTCGGGTTTCCAATCTGCTAGCTTTCTGCGCTGATAGTATTCTGGTGATTTTATTCCACGTTCGTTCATCTTCTTTGCGATTGTGGTCAAGCCGTAGCCGTCAACGTATAGCTTGAATACTTCCTGCACTATCCAAGCTGTTTCATCGTCTACCAAAACAGTATTTGTGTTTCGGTCACGCTTGTAACCGAGGGGTAAGGACTCTATCAGACCTTTTCCTTTCTGCTTTTGACGTACACCTGCTTTTACTTTTTTGCTGATGTCCTTAGCATAAAAATCGTTGAAGATCTGCTTGAACCCAATCAGCAAATCGTCGTTTTCATTGAATGAATCTATTCCCTCAGTCACAGAAATTACCTTAATGTTATTCTGTCGCAAGTGATCAATAAACAGTTCAGTTTGCGTTCTGTGTCGTCCTAATCTTGATAGATCCTTGACTAGAACAACATCGATCTTACCCTCATCAACAGCAATTTCAAGTTCTCCTAAGCCTTTTCTGTTAAACGTCATTCCTGAAACATTGTCATCAAAGCTCTCTCCGACGATTTCGTAACCATTCTGCTCAGCGTAATCAACTAAAATCTGTCGTTGATTTTGCAGACTGTTCATTTCCTCATCTTCGTCACGAGATAATCTGTAGTATAGCCACGCTCTCATTTTATCGACCTCCTTTAAATTCGGCAGGCACGCTGTGGTGTGTCTGCGTTACCTATCTGAACTTCGTTCAGATTGACACTACCACAAGCCGACCTGAAAGTCCAGCGATTACGCTGTTTTATCAACAAGTTCTACCTTTTCAATAAAATCGGAGTCGGAGCATTTGGACATACTATCTGAATTCAAATAGTTGTTAATCATGGACTCCATGAAGGTATCAAATGTCTTTCCGTCGCCATTATAGATAACAGTGACTGAATTGATTTTCGGGATTTCTCTTTGTCTTGGCATATTTTTATCGCCCTCCTTACTGTCTTTTCAGTTTCTTTTTCTCTGATTTTTAAACTGATCATTTT